>CAYXYM010000055.1:0-2835 GCA_964469285.1 uncultured Gammaproteobacteria bacterium
TGTCGACATAGACCGCTGCATAGTCGAGATCCCGCAGTTAGACGGGCGGCCTAACAGGGACCTTATGCCTCTAGCTACGGCCGGCGCGTTACTCGCCGGCCGTACGCTGGCCCCGCGCGTGGACTTCGTAGAGCCCCGCGCGTGGAAAGGCTCGTTGCCGAAGCCGCCACATCACCTGCGAATTTGGTCGAAGCTCGAGCCTGGCGAGCGCGAGTGCTTTCCGCCGTACACGCTTGAGCTCATTCGCGCCGCGTGCGAGCGCGGCGCTAAGGACGCCTGGCGCAAGCCCGGCGGCACGTACTACGGCCGCGCTCGCGGCTCGGAGATTCATAACCTACTAGACGCGGCGGGCTTGGGCCTGTACGCATTGGAGCGAATATGACACGCGGCAAACGAATAGCCGGGCGTAGCCTTGGGTGGCTCATCAAGTATCGGTTCCAGGGGCGCCTACAGAGCTTCTTCTTCTTCTGGCCGCGCCTCTGGGACCACCTAGGTGGCCGCCTTGGTATTCACGTCTGGGTCCACTTCTACGACCGCCTACGATGACCCGCCTACTAGCCTCTGTCGCGCTAGTTACCGCACTAGCTTGCACGGCGTCCGATCCGCCGATGCCTACGGGCGTATACGCCCCCGAGGCGCTTCGCGACGTCGCTACGCGCGGCGTCAAGCGGTGGTACCGCGCGACGGGCCTACAGCCGGGCTACGTAGCTATAGGCATAGGCGCCTGCGCAGACAGCGATCGCTTAGGCACGTACGATATCGATTGGCAAGAGATCGTTATCTGCGCTCATACGTATCCAGCTAGGTACGAGGCGACGATTGTGCACGAGCTAGGCCACGCGCTAGGCGCTATGAATCACCACGGCAGCGACGGCTTGATGAAGCCTACGCTCGCGGAAAGCGACCGCTGCATTACCGCCGCGGACGTTGACCTAATCTGCAAATATCGCGCGTGCCGCTGGCGCGTGCCGGAGTCATGCGATGGCAAAAATTGAATATACGCAGTGCGATATCTGTAAGCAGCGCATAGAAAAGGACGGGCGCCGCCGGGCGGAGGTCATACTCTATCGTAGCGTTGACGGCGCGTGGATCCGCGCCATGACGCTGGACGTACACGAAAAGTGTATGCGGTTCGAGGCGCCGACATGACGCGCGGCGAACGATTAGCGTATAGCTTCGGGGACGGCCTCGGTATCGGCGAGGTGCCGAAGCGCCTCGGGAACCGCCTCTGGATCCGCCTCGGGAGCCGCCTCGGGAGCCGCCTCTGGGACCGCCTCGGGAGCCGCCTCTGGAGCCGCCTCTGGGGTCTCCTGTGATAGTCGTACGCCCCAGCCACGCCCAAAAGGCGGCGCGGTGCGAACTGCGTTGGCTACTCGACAATGACGATCCTACGCAGGCCATGCGCTTCGGGACGGCCGTGCACGCCCTTCTTGAGGCCTACTATAAGGGCGAGGCCGATCCGCCCCGCGCGGCGGCGGAAGCGCTAACGCCCGAGAGTCCCTGCTACGCTAGCCTGCGCGGCGCCGGTTGGAAGTCTCCCGCGGGGCGCTGCGCTATGGCTGGCCTCCCCTACCTGCCGCGGCCAGACAAGTGCGCGCGAATCGTTAGCGAAGGCCCAGCGGTAATCGCAGGCGACCCGCCAATCGCTGGCACGCGCGACCTATACGTCGTTACTGAGCCGTCGGAGCAAGCCCGGCTAGGCATCGCTACGCCTGAATTGGTCGTAGACTTTAAGACGTCGAGCGATCCGCTGCGCTACGCTAAGACTTCGACTGAGCTGCGAAACGACGCGCAAGGCGTAACGTATCCCTACAGCGCCATGGTCGACTTCACGCTCGAGCGTGTGTCATGCCGGTGGGTCTACCTGCCCAGCCGCTCGCCGCACATCGGCGCGACGTATACGGATTTCGTGCAACGCCGCTCGCGCGTCGAGCGAGTCTCGCTACCGCGCTTGCGCGACCGCGCGCGGCGATGTTTGCAGATCGTTAGAGACCCCGCGCAGGCGACGGCCAACGCCGACGCTTGCCGCGATTACGGGCGATTGTGCCCCAACCACGTTGACGCCGGGGGCATATGCCCCGGCACTAAGGAGATAGACATGGGACTAATGGCAAAAAAGATTGCCGCCTTGCGCGGCGAAACAACGGACGCGCCTGCTCCGGAAGCGCCCGCTGAGGCGCTCGCGCCGAAGCGAACGCGGAAGCCTAAGGCGGAGCCTGCCGCGGAGTCTAAGGCGGAGCTTGACACGGGCGACCAAGGTTTCGAGGCGACGATTACCCACGCTTACGTCTCGGACGGCACCGACTTGAGCGTTACCGTCGAGCTGCCAGTTGGGCCGATCGTACCCGTCGGCGCCAGAGTGCGCGTTACGGTGTTGTGACGTCAGTCCGCCTGACGTCGGAGCTACGGCGTGTCATTGCGCTGCCGCGGCGTACGCTAGGCGAGGCCCCGGTCCGGTTTTGGACCGGGGCGCTGCGCACGCCCCGCGGGCAGCAAACCCTTACGCCGCTGCAAGCGTTAGCGCTAGAGGATGCTTGGCAGACACGCGGCCTGTATATATCCGCCGAAGTTGGCGCGGGCAAAACGCTGCTCGGCTACTTACTGCTCACGCTATTTGACTCGGCGCGTGGCGTTATACTAGCGCCGAGCGGCATGCTCGGCGAGATGGCGGCCATGCACCGTAGCTACCGCGCGCACTGGCTCGCGCCGCCGCGGCCGCCGACGTTTCTGGGCTACGAGGAACTAGACCGCGCGGACGAAAATCCGCTCGTAGACCTAGACCCGGACGTCCTAGTGCAGGACGAATGCCACCGCACGCGCCGACGAACGCGCGTC
>CAYXYM010000056.1:0-4915 GCA_964469285.1 uncultured Gammaproteobacteria bacterium
GGCGGCCGTTCAGGCGGACCCTGCGCACGCGCCCGCATGGATCAACCTCGGCACGCTGTATGAGGAACTCGGGCAGCCGGAACGCGCCGGTCGAGCGTTCGAGGCGGCGGCCGCCGTCGAGGGCCCGTGGCAATCAGCCGCAACCGACGCGCTTGCGCGGTTGCGAACAGACCCGGGCCCCGCACCGCTCGAATAATAAAGTTGTGATTCGATTCATGACCATCAGCCTGGCGCTTATGCTTGGCGCGTGCGCGTCAGGGCCCGACTTGCGCGTATTACGCGCGGCGAACGAGCCATTGCACGCGCATCTCCAAGCGGTTCCGTTTCATGCGCACGAAGTCGCACCGGGCGGGGCAGAGTCGCTGGCCATGGCGCTGCAGGCGGGCGGCGCCGACGTGTCACCCGACGTGCTCGGCGCCGCAACCGAAGCCGAAATGCTCGCCACGCCGCACCGTCACGGATTTGTCAGTTACCCATCGGGTGGCAGTCTCACCGCGTTGATCCTGGAAATCGATGCGGGACATCCTGTCATCGTGCGACGTACGTTACCGGGCCGCGCGTTCCTGGTTGTCGTCGGTTATGACCTTGAGCGCCACGAATTGATCGTGCATCTGCCGACGGCGCGCGCCGCGCGTGTCTCCATTGGGCGCTTCGACCGCGACTGGGCGCGCAGCGGAAGGTGGGCGATGGTCGCGCTGCCGCCGGACACGGTGCCGGTGACGGTGTCGCCACGCGACGCGCTGACCGCCATCCACGAGTTCGAACAGGCTGTCGGACCGTTGGATGCAATGCCCGCCTGGATCGCCGCGACGGAGGCGTGGCCAGAGCAAGCGGTTGGCTGGTTCGCGCGCGGCAACGCGCATGTGGCGCTGCGCGAACTCCCGGAGGCGCGGGATGCTTTCCTTACGGCCGTCGCGCTGGCACCCGGGTTGGAGCCCGCGTGGCTTGAACTGGGGTTGCTGTACTCGGCGCTCGGAGAGCGGGGCAACGCGCTCGCGGCGCTGCAGGCCGCGATGAGCCTTGGCGGGCCGTGGCAGTCCGAGGCGAGGGCGGCCTTCGACGAGGTTTCGGAGCATAGTCCGCTCATTTGAGGAATTCATTCGTACACGATAGAATATCCCGGATGCTTCCCCCTGATTACGAACCGCTGATTCACGCGCTCAGGCGCGTGATGCGCGCGCTCGACAAGAGCTCGCGCCGCCTGCTCATCGACCATGGCTTGACGGGTCCGCAGCGTACCGTCCTTCGCGTGCTCGCGGCGAAACCGGGTGCCTCATCGAGCGCGCTCGCCGAGGCCGCCGGCGTCGGCCAGGCAACGGTGACCGACATCCTGGACCGGCTCGTCGCGCGTGGGCTCGTCTCACGTGTGCGCAGCGAAACCGATCGGCGATGCGTGGAACTTGCGCTCACGCCGGCCGCAGAACAGCTCTTGCAGTCGTCGCCGGTGCCGCTACCGCCCGCATTCGTCGCGCGCTACTCGGCGCTCGCCACGGACGAGCGAACGCGATTGGTCGAGAACATCGAATGGCTGGCAGCACTCATGGATAGAGACGACGAGGTGGACGATGTGCGGCATAGCGGGTGAGTTGAGGTTCGACGGTCGGGCGGCGGATGCCGACGCGGTCGCGCGGATGATGGGCTCGATGCAGCGGCGCGGCCCGGACGGGCTAGGGCTGTTCCAGCAGGGAACGCGCGCGTTCGGCCATCAGCGGCTCAAAATCATGGACCTCACCGAGCGGGCGCAGCAGCCGATGTTCGACGCCGGCCTCGGCCTCGGCATCGTGTACAACGGTGCGATCTACAATCACCACGAGTTGCGTACCGAACTCGAGGGGCACGGCTACACGTTCTTCTCGACGGGCGACACCGAAGTCATTCTGAAGGCTTGGCATCACTGGGGCGACTGTTGCGTCGACCACTTCCACGGCATGTTCGCGTTCGCGCTGTGGGAACGCGATACGGGCCGCACACATCTGGTCCGGGACCGACTCGGCATCAAGCCGCTGTACTACGCGGAACGTGCAGGCATGATGCGTCTCGCCTCGACCTTGCCGGCGCTGCTCGCGGCCGGGGAGGTGGACACGTCGATTGACCCGGTCGCATTGCACCACTACCTGAGCTTCCATTCGGTCGTACCCGCGCCGCATACGATCCTGAACGGGGTTCGTAAGTTGCCACCCGCGACCGTGATGACCATCGAACCAGACGGCGCGCGAAGCTCGCGCGAATACTGGCGCGCCGATTACCACGCGCGCGACGACGAGCGCGGGCTGTCGTTCGAAGACTGGCAGGACCGCGTATTGGCGAGCCTGCGCACTGCGGTCGAGCGGCGTCTCGTCGCGGACGTGCCGGTCGGCGTGCTGCTGTCTGGCGGTCTCGACTCGAGCTTGATTGTCGGCCTGCTCGCAGAAGCGGGGCAGCACGGGCTCGGCACGTACTCGATCGGTTTTGAGAGCGTCGGCGGCGAATGCGGCGATGAGTTCAAGTACTCGGACGTGATCGCGCAGCATTACGACACCGACCATCATCAGATCCGCATCGACACCGCGCGCATGCTGCCGGCGCTCTCGGACTGCATCGACGCAATGTCAGAGCCGATGGTCTCTCACGACGCGGTCGGTTTCTTCCTTTTGTCGCACGAGGTCGCGCGCACACTGAAAGTGGTGCAGAGCGGGCAAGGCGCCGACGAGGTATTCGGTGGCTACCATTGGTATCCACCGCTGCTCGAGAGCGGCGATGCGCTCGCTGACTACCGTCGCGTGTTCTTCGATCGCGACCATGCGGAGTTCAGCCGCATCGTGGACCCGGCGCTCGTCGGCGACGATCACAGTAGCGCGTTTGTCGCAGCACATTTCAACCGGGCCGGCGCGACCCACCCAGTCGATCAGGCGATGCGCCTCGATACGAACGTGATGCTCGTCGACGATCCGGTCAAACGCGTCGACAACATGACGATGGCGTGGGGCCTCGAAGCGCGCGTGCCGTTCCTCGACCACGAACTCGTCGAACTCGCCGCGCGCGTGCCGGCCGAGTACAAGGTTGGCGGGGGCGGCAAGTACGTGTTAAAGGAGGCCGCGCGACGGGTGATCCCGGCGGAGGTGATTGACCGACCAAAAGGCTACTTCCCGGTGCCTGCGTTGAAGCATCTTCAGGGCGCGTATCTGGACCTCGTGCGCAATGCGTTGCTGTCGCCCGCTGCACAGCAACGCGGCCTGTTCAAGCGCGCATACGTCGACGAGCTCCTCGCATCGCCGAACGCGCAACTCACCCCGTTGCGCGGCTCGAAGCTGTGGCAGCTCGCATTGCTGGAACTCTGGTTGCAACGGCACGTGGACACGGCGTCTGTCGGCGCCGAGTCAGCCGTGTACGCCCGCGGGGCCGCGCAGTGAGCGCAGAAGGGCGCGCCAGCTCGCGTCTCGAGCGGCGGCACGCGCCGTCGCTGCGTAATTGGGTCAGCAGTTCCGGACACAAGTTGCCCGCAGACGTCGTGCTCGACTGCGGGTGGGGCCGTTTGATCTTCGGTCACACCTTCGCGAGCAACAAACGGCTCGCCGAAATCATTGCCGATGAAGCGGAGAACGCCCGCGATATCGCGTTCTACCTGCGCGACCCGCACGTCGTGCTCGCGCTGTCGCCGCAGGGGCTGTTCCTCGACCCGTCGCACACCTACCGACTCTGGCTCGCGAATTGGCTACCCGGTCGCGTGCGGCAACGCTCGGTGGTGGTACGGAAGCTTCGCAGTCGCAAAGACGCTGAGGCCATCAACGCGTTGTACGCAAGCCGCCAGATGGTCGGCGTCGACCCCGACTTCATCTGGAAGAAGCGCAAGTCGCGCGCCTTGACGTACATCATGGCCGAGGACGCGCAGACCGGAGAAGTCGTCGGCACCGTGATGGGTGTGGACCATGCAGAAGCCTTTGAGGACCCTGAAAACGGCTCGAGCCTGTGGTGCCTGGCGGTCGCCCCCCAAGCGACGCAGCCGGGGATCGGTCGCGCGCTGGTCGCGTACCTCGCCGATCACTTCACGGCGCGCGGTCGCGCGTTCATGGATCTGTCGGTGTTGCACGACAACACACCAGCCATCGCGTTGTATGAGCGAATGGGGTTCCAGCGCGTTCCGGTGTTTACGTTGAAGACTAAGAACTCGATCAACGAGAAGCTGTACGCGGCACCGCGGGTCGACGACGACTTGAACCCATACGCACGCATCATCGTCGACGAAGCGCGCCGGCGCGGCATCGGCGTCAGCGTACAGCATCCAGCGGACGGCTATTTCACACTGAGCTTCGGAGGCCGCACCATTGATTGTCGCGAGTCTTTGACCGATCTCACGTCCGCAGTCGCGATGAGCCGCTGCGACAATAAGTTCGTCACCGGGCAGGTGCTACGCGACGCGGGGTTGTACGTGCCGGAGCACGTCATCGCCGGCGACGAACGCGCCGACCGCGAGTTCCTAGGGCGCCACCGGCGCGTCGTCGTGAAACCGATCCGGGGTGAGCAAGGGCGCGGCATCTCCGTCGGCGTGACGAAATGGCGCGACCTGCAGCGCGCGGTGCGCGAGGCGCAGCGGTTCGGCGAGAAAGCGATGATTGAACAGATGGTGGACGGCGATGACCTGCGCGTCATCGTGATTGACCACCAAGTTGTCGCCGCTGCGATCCGAAGGCCGCCGGAAGTCACGGGCGACGGCAAACTTACCATCGCGGCGCTGATTGAGAAACAGAGCCGGCGGCGCTCCGCCGCGACGGACGGCGAGAGCATCATTCCCATCGACGCCGAAACACGCCGCGTGCTACGCGCACAGCGGCTCACGATTGAGTCCGTACCCGAGCACGGTCGGCGGATACGCGTACGCCAGACCGCTAACTTGCACGTGGGCGGCACACTGCACGACGTGACCGACAAGCTCAGCGGC
>CAYXYM010000057.1:0-5199 GCA_964469285.1 uncultured Gammaproteobacteria bacterium
ATTTATTTCGCATCAGTAGGAGATCAACTTGCGGTGAGTGTGGATGGACATCAGCATACCGAAACCCGCCAGCAGGGTCACCATCGCTGTGCCGCCGTAGCTGAACAGCGGCAGCGGGACACCGACAACGGGCAGGATGCCTGACACCATCCCCGCGTTTACAAAAACGTACACAAAGAACGTGAGCGCAAGACTGCCCGCGAGCAGGCGTCCGAACGAATCCTGGGCGTTCGTTGCAATCCATAGCCCGCGTCCGACGACGAACAGATACGCGGCAATTAACACCAGCACGCCGAGGAGGCCGAACTCCTCAGCGAACACGGCGAAAATGAAGTCGGTAGAGCGCTCGGGCAGGAACTCAAGCTGTGATTGCGTGCCATTCAGCCAGCCCTTGCCGAACAGCCCGCCGGAGCCGATGGCGATTTTCGACTGGATAATGTGGTAGCCAGAGCCGAGCGGGTCTTGTTCCGGATCCAGGAACATGCGCACGCGCTGGCGCTGGTAATCGTGCATGAAGTGCCATAGCACCGGCGTAAGCGCCGTGCACAGGCCGCCGAGCGCAATGATGATGCGCCAACGCAGGCCCGCCAGAAATAGGGCAAAAAAACCGGCGGCGGCGACGAGCAGCGCGGTGCCGAGATCCGGCTGTTGCGCGATGAGCAATGCCGTGACGGTGATCATCACACCGGCAACGAGCGCGCGGCCGAACGAAACCGGCAGCGGCTGCGCGAAGCACAGCCACGCGACGGCCATCGGTACCGCAAGTTTCATGATTTCCGACGGCTGGAACCGAATGATGCCGAGGTCGAGCCAGCGCTGCGCGCCCTTACCCACGTCGCCCGCGAATAACACGATTACGAGCAGGATGAGTCCGATGGCGTACAGCCATGGCGCGGCATTGTGCAGCAAACGCGGCGAGAGCTGCGCGACCACGAGCAGCGCGCCGAACGCGATGCCGATGCGGACTGCCTGCCGGATGACCGTGCCCAGGTCCTCGCCGCTCGCGCTGTAGAGCGCGAAAAGCCCGGTCAACGCAATCAGCAGTAGTCCGGCGAGCAAGGGGCCGTCGAGATGCATGAAGCGCAGGAGCCGCGCGCCGCGCTCGATCATTGGGCCCGTCCTTCGAGCCATGCATCGATTACCTGTCGCGCGACTGGCGCCGCAGTCGCGGCGCCGCCGCCGCCGTGTTCAACGATGATCGCGACTGCGATTTCAGGTTGCTCGACTGGCGCAAACGCAATGAACAATGCGTGGTCGCGCAGGTGGAGCGCGACCGTCTCTGGATCAATACGCTCGTCCTCGTCCTGCGCGAGCGAGTACACCTGGGCGGTCCCCGTCTTGCCGGCGATTCGAAAGCCGCTGCGCGGCGCGATCGCACGCGCCCCTCCGGTGGGTCCGTGGATAACCGCGACCATCGAGTCGACAATGGTTCGCCAATCCGCGATGCGTTCGGGCACCAGCGGCGTCATCGCGACCGGTGGCTGCGCGAGCGGTTTGCCGCCGCTGCCCGGTTGCACCCAGCCGACCACGCGTGGGCGGTACGCGTAGCCACGGCCCGCCGCGACGGCCGTCGAATGGGCAAGCTGTATCGGCGTGGAAAGCATGTAGCCTTGGCCGATGCCGACAATCAGCGTTTCACCGGGAAACCACGATTGGTTCATCGTGCGTCGCTTCCACTCAGTCGAAGGCATCAGCCCTGCGAGCTCGCCGTCCAAGTCGACGCCGGTCGGGACGCCGAAGCCCGCGGCCGTCATGAACTCGTGCATCCGGTCGATGCCGAGTTCGAGTGCGAGTTCGTAGAAATACACGTCGCACGACTCTGCGACGGCACGATGCAGATCCGTGCGTCCGTGGCCGTCGCGCTTCCAGTCGCGGTAACGCCGCTCGCCACCGGGCAACCGGTAAAAGCCCTCGCACCAAGTCGAGCGCCGTGACAGTTCGGTCCGGTAGACGAGACCCGCGAGTCCGAGGAACGGCTTGATGGTGGAGCCGGGCGGGTAACGGCCACGCAGAACGCGGTTGAACAATGGCCGTCGCGGGTCGCGCTCAAGCGCGCGATAGGTTGCGACGTCGATCCCGTCGACAAACAGGTTTGGGTCGAATCCGGGCTTGCTGACCAGCGCGAGCAGGTCGCCGTTCCGAGGATCGATCGCGACGATTGCGCCCGCATTGTCGCCGAGCGCGAGGTCCGCAGCTTGTTGGATGCGCACATCCAGTGTGAGGTAGATGTTGTCGCCGGCGACTGGTGGCGAATAGTCGACAACGCGTATCAGGCGTCCCTGTGCATTCGTCTCCACTTGGCGAAAGCCGACGGTGCCGTGCAGGGTCGGCTCGTGCGCGCTTTCGACGCCGGTCTTGCCAAAATGGGTCGTACCGCTATACGCCGCCGCGTCAACGTCGGTCAGGTCCGCTTCGCTGACCGCGCCGACGTAGCCGATGGCATGCGCGGTGACCTCGCGATGCGGGTAGTGCCGCGTGAGCGTCGCGCGGAGTTCAACGCCAGGAAATTCGTGTCTATGGACCGCGAAGCGCGAAGCGTCTTCTTCGCTGAGCTGGAACCGGACCGGCACGGGTTCAAATCGGCGTTGGCGGCGCAACTGCCCGTGAAAACGCACAAGATCCTGCTCGCGGATGTCGACGTACTCGGCGAGTGCGGCGAGCGTCGCATCGATGTCGCGTACTTGTTCCGGGATGAGCTCAAGCGTGAACGAAGGTTGGTTGCCGGCGAGCAGAATGCCGTTGCGGTCATAAATGAGCCCGCGCGTCGGCGGCACCGGCTCCAGTCGCATGCGATTGCCTTCTGCGAGCGTCATGTAATGGGCGTGCGAAAACACCTGCAGATTCACGAGTTGCGCGCTGAGTGCGCCGGACATCAACAGCACGAGAACGATTGCGACCAGCGCGCGGCGCGCGAACAGTGCGCGTTCTGCGTAGGGGTTGGAAAGCCGGGTCTTCGCCATCAGGTGATGTCGAAACGCCGCCGCACCTGGCGCAGCAGCAGGAAGACCCACGGCCAGAGCACGGCGGTCGTGATGATCGGCTGCCAGCGAATGTGGCTGCGCGCACCGGAGATACCGTCGGTCCAGAACAACACGAATTCGTAGAGCGCAACGAGCGTAAGGACGACAATCGCTTGTTGCCAGACCGGGAATACGCGGATTTGTAGATACAGGCGGCCGACGACCCAGCCGACGAGCGCGAGGGCGAGCGCGTGCTGCCCTAGCAGCGTGCCGAGCAGCACGTCGAGCCCGAGACCGACCAACCAGAACCAGCCGATGCTCACGCGCCGCGGCACCGCCATGCCCCAATACGCGAGGACGACCAGCGACCACTCCGGTCGGAAAGCAACCGCCCACGCCGGCATCGGCAGCACCGCGAGCATCCACGCGACGAGCACCGTCGCGGCGATAATCCAGAACCCGCGCGTCACGGCTCGGACCCCGGCCGCACGAGCAGGACCTCGCGGCTGCGGTTCAGCAAGGCGGCGGGCGTCGCGCTGATCTCGGCGAATCGCTCGCCCGGCCGGCGGGTGACGGCCGTCACGATGCCGACGGGGTAGCCGGGCGGAAACACGCCGCCGAGCCCCGAGGTAACAAGCAGGTCGCCGACTTCGATATCTGAATTGTTCGGGAGGTATGGAAGGTCTAGCCGGTCGGTGTCGCCCGTGCCGCGGGCAATCGTACGCAGGCCGTTGCGGTTGACCTCAACCGGAATCGCGTGGCTCGGGTCGGTAATCAGGAGCGCGTAACTCGTGAACGGGTTGATGCGGTTGATCTGGCCCATCACGCCATGCGCATCGATCAGCGCTTGCCCGCGCACGACACCGTGGCGCTCGCCGCGGTTCAACATCAGTTGGTGGCGAAACGGGTCTAAATCGACTGAGAGCAGTCGCGCGACCTCGACGACGTAATCATGCGTTTGCGCAGCCTGCAGTAATGCACGCAGCCGTCGGTTCTCTTCTTCCAGCGCGGCGAAGCGCAGGAGCTCGGCCGCGGTCCCGCGAATCGCATTACGCAATTCGCGATTTTCAGCGACGAGCACGCCGTGCATTGCGGCCGACTCGCCGAGCCAGCTGCCGAAACGGAACGGCGCGTCGACGAGCCACGGAACGGGGTACAAGACCACCGACAGCGCAGCGCGCACGCGGTCGAGTTGCTGCTGGCGATGGTCGAGCGTCATCAGCACGACCGATGCGAGCGCGCAGACAATCAACCGGGTGGTAAGGGAGGGTCCCCGTAGGAACAGCGGCTTCGGGTCGAGGCGGCCGATCACTCGCTAGCGAACGAAAACACGCCGCCGCTCTCATCGAACAGCTCGAGCGCTCGACCGCCACCGCGCGCGACGCACGTGAGCGGGTCATCGGCGATGACGACCGGAAGCCCGGTCTCCTCCATGAGGAGCCGGTCCATGTCGCGCAACAGCGCGCCGCCACCCGTGAGTACGATGCCGCGTTCTGCGACGTCGGAGCCAAGTTCCGGGGGTGTCTGTTCGAGCGCGGTCTTCACCGCGCCGACGATGCCCGCCAGCGGCTCCTGGAGCGCTTCGAGAATCTCGTTCGAATTCAGCGTGAATGCGCGCGGCACGCCCTCGGAGAGGTTGCGGCCCTTTACTTCGATTTCGCGTACTTCTTCGCCGGGGAATGCGGAGCCGATCTCATGTTTGATGCGTTCGGCCGTCGCTTCGCCGATCAGCGTGCCGTAGTTGCGGCGCACGTACGCGATGATGGCTTCGTCGAAGCGGTCGCCGCCGATGCG
This sequence comes from uncultured Gammaproteobacteria bacterium, assembly GCA_964469285.1. Lineage (GTDB taxonomy): Bacteria > Pseudomonadota > Gammaproteobacteria > Natronospirales > JAIVGZ01 > JAIVGZ01. The sequence continues at coordinate 4,755 of CAYXYM010000057.1, forward strand.
CACCGACGAGGCGTACACGATGCCGTTCAAAGAAATCACCGCGACTTCCGACGTGCCGCCACCGATGTCGAGCACCATCGAGCCGCGTGCTTCGTCGACCGGCATGCCAGCGCCGATTGCGGCGGCCATCGGTTCTTCGATAAGGAACACGCGACGCGCACCGGCACCCTGTGCCGACTCGCGGATCGCGCGGCGTTCGACTTGCGTGGATCCATACGGAACGCACACGAGCACGCGCGGGCTCGGTCGGAAGAAACTGTTGCCGTGCGCCTTGCGGATGAAATGCTGCAGCATTTTCTCGGTGACGGTGAAGTCGGCGATGACGCCGTCCTTCAGCGGACGAATCGCGGTGATGTTGCCCGGCGTACGGCCGAGCATGCGCTTGGCGTCGGCGCCGACCGCTTCGATGACCTTGCCGCCGCGACCCGGTTCCTCACGAATCGCC
>CAYXYM010000058.1:0-6071 GCA_964469285.1 uncultured Gammaproteobacteria bacterium
CCGACGCGTACTCGTGGGCGATCGCCATCACCCCTTTCGTGATCGTCAGGACCAGAAACATGCCGCAGGCGACGAGGAACGGATCGCCGGCGTATACCGAGCCGAGCGCGCGGTTGACGCCGTTGACGAGCGTGTTATCGCGCTGCGCGCCTCCGCTTCCGACGAGCCCGTCGAGCACCGGGATGAACGCGGCCAGATTGAGTCCCTCGAGCACCCCCACCACGAGAGCGAGGACGCTCAACCACGCGATCGGGGCCGCGTGCCGGCGCAGGAAGAAGCGCAACAGCGCCTGTGCGGGGACGGCGACACGCGAGTCGAGCGAGGAGGGGACTTCCACTTGTGAATGACTGTCAGGCACAGCGGGAAACGAGAGTTTTCAGTATGTTAACAACTGTTTAGACCTGTGCGGGCGGTGTACCGTGGTAAAATCGCGCGCTTCGCGAGCCTACGGAGTTCTGACTGGTGCGAATCGTCCTGCTTTCCACCCCGACGCGAGTCTACACGCCGAATTACATCGTCCCGACCGGGATTATCTCGATCGCGGCGTACCTCGAACAATGCGGCCACGAAGTCCGCGTCGTCGATGCGGCGGCGCTGCGCGAATCGAACGAATCGATTGTCCGGCGCGTCGCGGAATTCGAGCCCCACGTGATAGGCATCGGCGGGATCATCACGGCCTATGCCTACATCATCCCGCTCACGCACGATCTCAAGAAAGCGCTACCGAAGACCCCCATCGTGCTCGGCGGGCAGGTCTCGATCAACAACGACCAGAACTGCTTCCGGCACATGGCCATTGATTACATCGTGCATGGCTACGGCGAATTCGGCATGGAGAAGCTCATCCGCCATTTTCAGGGCCAGCTCGCGCTCGAGGCGATTCCCGGAATCTCGTATCGCGACAAGGGCGCGATCATAACCAATCCGGGCAGAGAGTTCTTCAAGAACATCGACGAGATGCCGCTGCCGGCCTACCACCTGATCGACATGGAGCACTACGCGACGGTCAACGGCCACCGGCACGCCAAGCTGCACAAGTATCTGGAGAAAAACGGGAAGAGCGCCAAGAACCACCGTTTCTGCACGGTGATGGGGACACTCGGCTGCACCGACCGCTGCACTTTCTGCGTGCACGAACAGGAGTACGTCGGCCTCAAGGTCTTCTCCAACGATTACGTGCTGCGGCACATCCGGCTGCTGCACGAGACTTACGACATAAACGTGCTCGCGATCGGCGAGGAAATGTTCATCACGAAGCTCACCCGAGCGCGTGAGTTCAACAACCTGATGAAAGAGCACTTCCCCAACATCTACTGGTCGGCGTCGACGCGCGCCGATTTCATCACCCCGCAGATGGTGGCCGAGCTCGAAACCGGCAACTGCTTCTTCCTGTCCTACGGCTTCGAATCGGGCAGCAAGAAAATGCTCGACCTCATGAAAAAGCGCATGACGCGCGAGCAGAACATTCTCGCCTATACGCTGTGCGACACCGGGAAGCTCGTCGGCTCGTGCTCGCTCATGGTGGGCAACGTCGGGGAAACGCACGAAACGGTGAAGGAAACCATATCCGCCGTGCGTGAGGCGCACATCGGGCGCGCAACGGTCTTCTTCGCTTCACCCTATCCGGGTGGCAGGACGTGGGACTGGGCGGTCGAGCGCGGGCTGATCAAGGACACTCACGAGTATCTGATCGCCGCTTCCGACAAGGACGCCGGTTCCCGCATCAACATGAATCTCACGCCCCACCCCGACTGGATCCTGAAAGGCTGGCAGCAAATGGTGATGTGGGAGTGCGAGAAGCAGGAGTGGAAGAAGGAGCACAAGCTTTATTCCGGCCAGACGTTCCTGCTGAAGTGGAGAAAGTACCTGCGGCCGCTCCTCGGATACACCTACATCCCCACGCCGATCATGCGTGTTCTGGTCGAGCTCTATTTCCTCTACTACCGGACCACCCGCAAGTTCTTCAAGACGAAGAAGGACCGGCAGTTCGAATACAAGCTCGACAAGAAAGGCTCGCTGCTGCCGGAGAAACTGAACGTCTCCAGGCCGCAGACGCATCTCTCACCCGAGCAGCTCTCCGACCTCGTCTCCCAGCCAAGGGTGAGAATTCCGATTCACGCCGTCCGCGGATAGCTGGGTTCGACAGCCGGCGGCGCCCGGCGGGCGGAGCCGCCGAGAAGTTCCAGCAGTTTTTCTTCGAGCTCGACTGAGCGCGCGGCGAACGGAATGTCAGCCGCCGCTTCGTGGGCCGGGATCAATTCGCCGGTAGGATCGTAGTACAAAGCGGCCGTGCCCGCGTCCTGCGCGACGTACACCGGCGAAGAGTACGGCACCGCGATTACCACGTCGGCTGCCGCCGCCAGGCTGTAGACGTTCGCTTCCGGCGGCTCGAGCTCGAGCGCCCCTTCGTGATCGGCCAGCTTCTCGATCGCGGCAACGTAGCGGGGATCGCGCGTCGGCTCGTGGGTCCGTTTGTGCTTGAGCGCCACCCGCACTTTCTTTCCGAGCTTCGCTTCGATGGTGCGCGCCGCGCTCACGATGTCGCCGATGAACGCGAGCACGTTGTCGGTGCTGTAATAGTTGTAAACGAGCCCAATGCGTTGCGCGATCTCGGGGCGCACGGGCGTCACGTCGAATACCATGATCCGGAACTCGTCCTCGCGCCGCGGCCGCGCGACCGCCTGCGGCAGGTAGAACATGATCGGGCCGACGACGTGTATTGCCGGCTGGATGCCGAGGCTCCGGATGTAATCGGCAAAGCCTTCGGTCCATACCCAGGTTTCGTCGAATGCAAGGTGCCGATGGTGCGGCAACTGCGTGCGCACCGGGTCGAACGCGTAGACGAAAGGGATGCAGTTCTGCGAATACCACACCATGTGCGTGGAGTGGCCGCGGCCTGCGTGCCGCCTCATCCATAGCGGTTGCGCGCTGTAGTTCGAATTCGTGATGATCACGTTTTCGATGAGGCGCCCCCGATCGAGCCGCGAGGCGGTCGCGTGGTAGGCGAAGTCGCGGCCGATGATACACGTCGCCGGGAACCTCGCGACCGTGCAGAGATACGCGAGCAGCGCGCGCGTATGCTCCAGGAGAAAACGCGAGAAGCCGGTAGCGCCGACGGGGTTTTCGAGCGCGAGCGCGAAGAGCGGCACGCGATGATAAGTGCATTGCGCGGGATTCGCCGAGCCGGCAGCCCCGAGCGCCTGGACGACGTAGCGGCGGGCTTCGCGGAGCGGCGCAATCGGTCCCGTTCTGCAGAACTCGAGGAAGTCGCGGTCGCTGCCGCCACGCGTGAGCTCCGCGAGTCCTACGCCGTGAACCAGAGTGGCGGGCCCGCGCGCAGCTTTTTGCGGCCTGAAGAACGCGCGCACGTGTATAGCCAGCGCGTGCGCCCAATGCCCGGCGAAGAGTGCCAACGACCGGACGAGCAACCCCGGTCTCACCCGGATTCGACCGTTCGCATCGATCGCGAGACCGCCGCCGGAGCATCCCGATCGCGGGTCGGTCAGCGGATCGAGCCCGGTTTCCAGGCGCTTCGCGCACGCATCGATGAATTCGTGCAAGCCCAACTCGACGACCCTCTGGACGAGACGCCTCGCCACCTCGTCGCGATCGGACCCGCAGTACGCGCGCGCGTGCGCAAACACCCCCGGTTCCGCTTTCCGGATAGCGTCGTCGAAAGCGACATACGCCTGCGCGGAATGAAATTTCGGGCGCATCGTCGCGACGCTCGAGCTCATTCCGCCGGCGCGTCCGCGGGTCCCGGGAACTCGTACACGCGAACGGTCACTGCGGTATCGCCGGGCTCGAATGGGTCCGGGACGTCCTTGCGCCATACGTAACCAGCGGACAGGAACGCCCGCTGCGACCCGAGATTGTCGGCATACACCCCCGCTTCTATCGCGGTTAGCCCGAGAAAACCGTAAGCCCAGGTCGAAACCGCCCTGATCGCCGCGGCGCCTACGCCGGCGCGCCACTTCCGCCGCTCGAAAATGCAGATGCCGATGTGCGCGGGCCCGCGCCCGGGCTCGAGGTCATGCAGGCGTACCGTTCCGCAGTGCCGCTCGTCGCCTGTCATCCAGATTCCGAACAGCACTGCTTCGGTCGCGCGGAAGTTCTGCTCGACGTACTGGGTCACCATGTCCGCGGTCTGGCGGACTTTGCGCACATGCACGAGGAAACGGTTCACCTCCGGGTCGTTCAGTCCATCGACGTATCCGGGATGCACGTCAGCGGGTGCGAGCGGGCGCAGATAGCCGGCCGGGAAGTCGATCCGCAGTCCCTGCTTCAATTCGGGGGTGAGGACGGGCGGCCCGAATTCGGTTTTCAGGCGAGAACGTCCCACGAGACCGGTGTCCCGCGCACGACGGCCGCTTTCAGCGTTCGGCCGACCACGGTCGAACGGTGTTTCGGAGGCAACCCGTCGCCCGGGCGCAGCGCCTGTACGTCGTGCTCGGTGATTTCCGCGCCGGCCGGCAGGTCGCGCACGAAAAAAAGCGAGCGCCGGTATTTCCTGAACGAGGTCTCCAGCTCGCCCTGCACGTAGCTGACGGTGCCGAGCGCGGCGTGTGCCCTGTGCGTCTCGGAAACCAGCGACGCGAGCTCCGGCGGCTCGAGCGAAAAGGACGCATCGACACCGCCGTCGCTCCGCGCCAGCGTGAAGTGTTTCTCGATGAACACCGCGCCCATCGCGACCGCCGCGACCGACGCGCCGACGCCCATCGTGTGGTCGGAGAGCCCGACGTGGACGCCGAGCGTTCGCGCGATGTCGGGTATGGTTCGCAGGTTCATCTCTTCGGCTGGAGCGGGATACGCGCTGGTGCACTTCAGCACGATGATCTCGGTCGCACCCGCTTCGCGCGCAGCGCCAACGGCATCGCCGATTTCCTCCCGCGTAGCCATCCCGGTCGACATGACGACCGGCTTGCCCGTGGCGGCGCAGCGCCGGATCAGGTCGACGTCGACCAGCTCGAAGGACGCGATCTTGTATGCCGGCGCGTCGAGCGACTGGAGAAAGTCGACGGCGGTCTCGTCGAACGGCGAGCTGAATATGGCGATGCCGAGGCGCTTGCCGTAATCGAAGATGTCCGGGTGCCATTCCCACGGCGTATGCGCCTTGTCGTAGAGCGCGTAGAGGTGATCTCCGGACCACGGGTTCTCGCCCCCGACCCGGAACCGGGGATGGTCGACGTCGAGCGTCATGGTATCGGCCGTATAGGTCTGGAGCTTGACCGCGTCGGCGCCCGCATCTTTCGCCGCCTTGACGAGCTCGAGGGCCCGATCGAGAGACCCATTATGGTTGCCGGACATTTCGGCGACGATGTACGGGGGTTGCTGCTCGCCTATCGGGCGTCCGGCTATGGAGATCTCTTTCATCGATGGATAACCGCTGCGCCTTGCGTGCGAACCACGATTGTACCTGCAGCGACCGCCGGGAACTCGACGGGCCTGCCCGCCGCTTCGGCCAGGCTCCATGCGACGTCGGAGTAGCCGATGCGATGGCGCATGAGCGCGGTAGACGAAAAGCGCGGGTTGATTTCGAAAACGCGAGGACCCGAAGCGGTGAGGCGGAGCTGGACGTTCATGCTGCCCCGGAGATCGAAACCCTCCGCAGCCCGCCGGCAGAGGTCTTCGACGGCTGCATCGCGGATCACCTGCGCCCAACCCGTGAAGCCGCCCGAGAGCCGCCGCAGCAGTTGCAGGACCGCTACCCGCCCATCGCGCGTCCGATACACCGCGCAAGTCACTTCCCGATCGTCGGGCTCGAGATATTCCTGGTAGATCGCATGGGGAATGCGTTGCGCGAGATATTCGGCTTCGGTCCTGTCGTGCGCCTTGTGGACCGTCCGGGAACCCGAGCCATACCGACTCTTCACGATGCACGGGTACTCGCGCGGCGGCCCGGCGGTGACCGCATGCGTCCACGGCATCGCAATCCCGAGCCGGGTAAGCGTCTGCGCGGTTTCCAGCTTGTCCACGCCCGCTGCGATGACGCGCGCGCCGGGCGTAATCCAGTTGATACGCGGATGCCTGGAGAAAGCGGGGAGCAGGGTTCCCAACTCGGGCTCGGTCAT
>CAYXYM010000059.1:0-4846 GCA_964469285.1 uncultured Gammaproteobacteria bacterium
ACGTGCAGGCAAGCCCCGGCGATCACAAGGGCTGGGAGTATTCGCGTACGCACAATCCAACGCGCCAGGCGTTTGAACGCTGTATTGCGGACCTCGAGGGCGGTCGCCACGGGCTCGCGTTTGCATCGGGCCTCGCCGCCACCGCGACGTTGCTTGATCTGCTCGACACCGGCGACCACGTCGTCGCGATGGACGATCTTTACGGCGGTACGCGCCGCTTGTTCACGCGCGTGCGCGCGCGCTCGGCGGGCCTCGATTTCAGCTACGTCGACATGAGCGACGCATCGAACGTTGCCGCCGCCATCACGAAGCGGACGAAGCTCATCTGGGTCGAGACGCCGACGAACCCCATGATGAAACTCGCTGACCTCACTGCCATCGCGAAGCTCGGTCGCGAGCACGGCGTCATGACGGTGTGCGACAACACGTTCGCGACGCCGTATGTGCAGCGCCCGATCGAGCACGGCTTCGATGCGGTCATGCATTCGACCACCAAGTATTTGAATGGGCACTCAGACATGGTCGGTGGTGTACTCGTGACCGGCGACGACGCACTCGCCGAGCGGCTTTATTTTCTGCAGAACTCCGTCGGCGCGGTATCGGGTCCGTTCGACAGTTTCCTAGCGCTGCGCGGCCTGAAGACGCTCGCAATTCGCATGGAGCGCCACTGCCAGAGCGCGCTGCGTCTCGCGCAGTGGCTTGAGGGCCAGGCGCGCGTCAAGAAAGTGTTCTATCCGGGTCTCAAGACGCATCCGCAACACGCGCTGGCGACGAAACAGATGAATGGCTTCGGCGGCATGATCAGCTTCGACGTGGATGGCAGCGCGGACGACGCGCGGCGCGTGCTCGAGCGGTTCAAGGTCTTTTCGCTCGCCGAGAGTCTCGGTGGCGTCGAGAGCCTCGTGAACCACCCCGCGATCATGACGCACGCGAGCGTACCGCCCGAGGTGCGCGCGGAACTTGGCATCACCGACACGCTGATTCGCCTGTCGGTCGGCATCGAGGAATACGAAGACCTCGAAGCCGACGTCGCCCAGGCGCTCGGCGCGTAACGCATGCACAAGAGCCGGCTCGCGGGTTTCATCATCGACTGCGAAGACGCGGATGCCCGTGCGGCCGCCGGCTTCTGGGGAGAGGCGCTCGGCATGGCCATTCACGAATGGCCGGCTGACGCGGGCGATCGCTACGTAAAGCTCGTCGACCCGGCCGAGCGTCTGCACGTCGAAGTCCAGACCGTCGAGCATGAGAGCCGCGTACATCTCGATATCGAGTCCGACGACATCGAAGCGGAAGTGTGCCGCCTTGAGTCTCTTGGTGCGAAGCGCGTCACTCAGATCAGGACTTGGTGGGTCATGGAAGCGCCGACTGGGCAACGGTTCTGCGTCGTGCGCCCGCAGTCCCCACACTTCGACGAGCTCGCGAACGAATGGCCGTGATTCACGCGCTGGTGTTCGCGACCGTGGTCGCGGCGGCGCCGGCCGGCGGCAGCGAGACGGTGCGTCGCTTCGTCAATGCGTTCAATGCACACGATGCCGACGCGATGATTGCGCTCGTCTCGTCAGACGTCGAGTGGGTCAGTGTGGATGGCGCAGAATTGCGCGTGGAAACTTCAGGCCGCGAAGCGCTACACGCAGGGATGGTTGGCTACTTCGAGTCCTGCCCGTCGTGCCGCTCGACACTCGCAAGTGTGTCTGCGACTGCTGAGCGTGTGATTACTGTGGAAACGGCGTCCTGGTGTACGAAGGCGGGCGAGCGGCGCGCGCAGCAAGCGATTGCGGTGTACGAGTTTGACGGTCCACTGATTTCCCGCGTCATCTACTTCCCGTCGGAACCAGTCGAGGAGAGCGCCGAGGAAGAACGGGTGGGAGCGGCGCTCTGCGCCGCGATGAACTCAGGTATCGGCGAGTGACGCGAGCAGGTCGGCCTGGTGTTCGGCGATCAGCGGGTCAATGACCGGCGATAGATTGCCGCCGACGATGTCGTCAATCTGGTGTAGCGTGAGGTTGATTCGATGATCGGTCACGCGGCCCTGCGGGAAGTTGTAGGTTCTAATCCGTTCTGAACGATCGCCGGTGCCGACTTGCAGGCGCCGCTTCTGCTGTTGCTCACTGGTCTGTTTCTCCTGCGCCTGCGCAAGCAGTTTCGCAGCAAGCAGCGACATCGCGCGTGCTTTGTTCTTGTGCTGCGAGCGCTCGTCCTGACATTCGACGACGATGCCCGACGGCAGGTGCGTCAGACGCACCGCGGAATCGGTCTTGTTTACGTGCTGGCCACCGGCGCCGGATGAGCGATACGTGTCGACGCGAAGATCTGCCGGGTTGATCGCAACAGCCTCGACTTCGGCGACCTCGGGCAAGACCGCGACGGTGCACGTCGACGTGTGGATGCGGCCCTGCGCCTCGGTCGCGGGAACGCGCTGTACGCGGTGCGTGCCCGATTCGAATTTCAGTTTCGAGTAAGCGCCATCGCCGATGATGCGGGCGATTACTTCGCGGTAGCCACCATGCTCGCCGTCCTGCTCGTTCAAAATCTCGACCTGCCAGCCTTGAGTTTCCGCGTACCGCGTATACATTCGGAACAACACGCCCGCGAACAGCGCGGCTTCATCGCCGCCTGCGCCCGCGCGGATTTCGAGGAACAGGTTCGCGTCGTCGTTCGGGTCGCGCGGCAGCAGGAGCACCTGCAAATCGGCTTCCAGTTGCTCGCGGCGCGCTTTCGCGTCGGCGATTTCGTCCTCAGCAAGCTTGCGTACGGTCGGATCAGGGTCCTTGAGCATCGGCGTCGCGACTTCGACCTCCGCATTCGCGCGCCGCCACGCCGCGAACGTCGACATCACCGGGTCGAGTCGTGCGTACTCCTTGGACAGCGAACGGAACTGGTCGACGTCCACCATCGTCTCGACGTCGGACAAAAGCGCCGAGATTTCCTCGAAGCGGTCCTGTACCTGACCGAGCTTGTTGCGAATCGAGTCCTTCATTGCTCTTCCTTGATGCCGAACAAGCGGCGCGCTGCCGCCAATGATGCGTCATCGCCGGCGAAGCCGGCATCGCGCATCTGCACGGTCGGTTCGTGCAGCAGGCGGTTCGTCAGGGTGTGAGCGAGCCAGTGCATTACCGTCGTGATTGGCTCGCCGCGCGCAAGCATGCGCGTGGCCTCGTCGAGGCTCTCGTCGCGTGCGTCGCCGGCGCGGTCACGCACGCTACGAATCACGTTGACCGCATCCAGTGTGCGTAGCACGCCCGAGAAATGGGCGACCGACAGCTCGATGATCTGTTCGGCCTCGGCCGCTGCTTCCTGCCGGGAGCGGAGGCTGTCATCAATCACGTCCTTCAGGTCGTCGACCGAATAGAGGTACACGTCCTCAAGACCTCCGACCGACGCCTCGACGTCGCGTGGGACCGCGATGTCCGCGATGAATACCGGCCGCCGCTTTCGCGAGGCGAGCGCCGCTTTCACCTGCGCGTGCGTGAGGACGGGCACCGGACTTGCGGTCGCGCTCACAATGATGTCGCTGTCGGCAAGGTGCGCATCAATCGCGTCGAGCCGGATCGCGAAGCCCTTGAACCGTTCTGCGAGCGTATGCGCGCGCTCAAGATTGCGGTTGGCAATCAGCAGTCGACCGATGCCATTTGCGCGCAGGTGCCGCGCGGTGAGCTCGATGGTGTCGCCGGCGCCAATCAGCAGCGCGGAGTGCGCGTTGAACTTCGAGAAGATTTGCCGGGCGAGGGAGACGGCCGCGTAAGCGACGGATACCGGGCTCGCCCCGATGCCGGTGTCGGTACGCACCTGCTTAGCCACGCTGAATGCATGCTGGAATGCGCGCCCAATCACCGGCCCGCTGGTGCTGTTATCGCTCGCGTCGCGGTATGCCTGCTTTAATTGGCCGAGAATCTGCGGCTCGCCGAGCACAAGCGAGTCGAGCCCACAGGCGACGCGGAACAGGTGGCGTACGGCGCCGTCGTCAGCATACGAATACAGACAGTCGCGCATCGCCTCGTCGCCCATTCCGCGGTGCCGCGCGAACCATGCGCGGACCGGCGCGCCGTCACCGTCCTCCAATACACACCAGAGCTCGGTTCGGTTGCAGGTCGACACGATGGCCGCCTCGGTGACGCCCGGAAGCGCGCGCAATTCCGCCAACGCATCCGGCAATTGAACCGCGTCAAAGGCCAGTTGTTCGCGGAATTCGACCGGCGCGGTCCTGTGGTTGATTCCTAAGACAAAAAGCGACATGGGCCGGGAATTGTGCGGCATGGGTCCAGCGGGCGCAAGCTGTGCTAACCTCCAAACCGATGATTTCCCGAAACTTTGCAATGACCTGCGCCGCGCTGGCGCTCGCGGCGTGTGCGACAACGCCGCCTGGCGGCGATGCGCCGGATGCTGCGGCGCCGCTTGAGTTCAGCAGCCCGTCCGCCGCGCTCAATTACCACCTGCTGATGGGTGAAATCGCGATGTCGCGCGAGGAATTTGACGCGGCGGCGGACGCCTATCTCGCAGCAATGCCGTTCGCCGATGACGCTGGCGTCGCAGAGCGTGCCGCGCAGCTTACGCTACACGCGGGCCGCCTCGATGACGCGCAGCGGGCCGCTGCGCGCTGGCGTGAACTCGAACCGGCGGCGTCCGGACCGTCGGAAGTCGAGCTCGTCATCGCGTTGCGCGCCGGGGACGCACAACTCGCGTACCGCCATGCAGAGGTGTTGCTCGAGCACTGGCATGCGCCGCACGAAGCGGCGTTCCAAGGTCTCGGTCGCTTGTTGATCGACGAGGCCGATCCAGGCCCGGGCATCCAATTGATGCAGCGGCTCACTGAGCGTCACAACGTCGCGCCGGCGTGGCAGGTGCTCGG
>CAYXYM010000060.1:0-3086 GCA_964469285.1 uncultured Gammaproteobacteria bacterium
ATGGATTTCTCCCGTCGCGGTGCGCGGTTCGAGTGGGTCGCCGTCGAGTCGCTGCCGTGTCCCCTATGTGCGGCGCCAGCTGGGACGCGCGTCGTGGCCGACAGCGGTGACTATCACCATTGCGATGCGTGCGACCTCGTGTTCCTCGAGCCGGCGCAGCGCCTCTCCGAGGAGGCCGAGCGTGCGTACTACGGGACGCATGAAAACCGCGTCGATGACCCCGCGTATCGTCGGTTCCTCTCGCAACTTGCGGACCCGCTGACGGGGCGGCTCGCACCGGGCGCCGCGGGCCTCGATTTCGGGGCAGGACCGGGGCCGGCGCTCGCGGCGATGCTTGGCGAGCGCGGGTATCCGACCGCGATTTACGACATTTTCTTCGCAACCGATGCGGCGGTTTTGAGCGGAACTTACGACTTCGTGACATGCACCGAGGTGGTAGAGCACCTGCACAAACCTGCGCGCGAGTTCGCGTTGTTCGACACGCTGCTCGCGCGCGGCGGGTGGCTCGGCATCATGACGGAACTGCGGCCGGCTTTATCGGCATTCCCCGCGTGGTACTACCAAAGCGACCCGACGCACGTGAGTTTTTATTCGAAAGCGACGATGCGCTGGATTGCGCGTCGCTACGGGTGGGAGATCGACCTGATGCTACCGAGGGTGGTTATTTTTCGAAAGTAGGCGCGCCGTGCTTGCCCGCATCCCAACGCGCGCCAAGTACTTGCTCGGCGAGCTCACGTGGCGGGTCTTCGAGGTCGGTCGCCATCGAGTCATTCCAGCGGTTCAGGAACCCGTACAGGCAAACGGCCGCGAGAATTTCGACAATCTGGTCTTCGCTCCACTGCGTGCGCATCGCGGCGAAGTGCTCGGCCGTGACCGCGTTCGGTACTGTTCCCGCTGCTTGCGCAAAATCGAGCGCGGCGCGCTCGGCCTCCGAGTACAACGCGCTTGATTGGTATTCCCACAGCGCCGCGAGTTTGTCGTCCGCGATGCCGTGGATTCGCGCCGCGACCAACGAGTGTGCCTCGCAGTAGCGACACCCCGACGCGGCGCTCGCGAAGTGGGCGATCAGGCGCTTGAAGCCGGGGTCGACCGCGCCCGCCGGGTCCATCACCGCGCGCGTGAGCGCGCCGAAGCCCTCCACGATTGCGGGCCGACGCTGCATCGTAAGCAGGCTGTTCGGGACGAAACCGAGGATGCGCTCGAACAGCGCGAAGGTCTCGGTGAGTTCGGGGCTGGCGTCGCGCGCCAGCGGCTGCATGTGCGTCATGGCGGTGATGTTATCACTGCGTCTTCATCTGCTTGGCCGCGGCCGCGTAGCCGCCGCCCGATGCGTCGACGAAGTGCACGTGCTCGTACTGCCGCTGGCGTACGAGACACGTCATGATCGCGGAATCGGACACGTGAATGCCGAACGTGAGCTCGCCAGCTCGTCGGCGCGCGTCGAGTAGCGCGGCGAGTTGCAGACGCTGGCTGGCATCGCCGGCGAGGACCAAGCGCAAGCAACCATCAAACTTCCGGAAATCGGTGTTCGCGACGGCGTCGCCCTTGTACCGCGACCAGTCCGTCTCGCTGGTTCGCGCACCTGTCGCGAACAACACCCAACCCAGCACGACCTGCAGCCGCTGCGCCAAGGCGTAACGAAGCCGGCCGCCGAGACTCTCGCGCCAGGTGCGCACGCGCGCTTCATGGGCGAGCACGAACGAAGACAATGTGACTTTCAGACCGTCCTTCGAGACAGGGCGACACGCATCGGCGTTGCCGAATATCTGCTCGATCTCCCGCATCACCGCACGATAGGTCGCGAGCGGTTCCGCGGCGCCCGCGGAGACTTGCACGATGACTGCAATCGTTTCGTCGGACGGGCTCGGAATTTCGCGCCAACGGCATTCGAGCCCGGAGTAATCGGCTTCCAGATCCGCGTCGGCGCCGACGTAGCATTCCGGCGGCAGCCCGCCGCGCTTCAGTAGCGTTTCCGCAAGTGGTGCGCCGCCGCCATGTAATGCGCATTGCAGCGCGCACTGGTCGTAATGTGGCGACACTCGGTGCCGCGTGACCAATACCTCGTGACCCAAGCCGCGCAGGAATGCGACCGGAACCAGCGCCGTGCGGAGTTCCATGTCGAATGCCTTGCGTGCCATCGCTGCGGTCGCGGCCAGTGCTTAGCGCGCGGCCGCAGCGCCCTCGCCGGGCAAGCAGACGATCGCGCCATCGCCGCCGAAGATGTACGGCAGGTCGAGCGGCTTCAATGCATTCGTGACGGCAGCGATCACGGACACACCGACGGTGTTAACGGCTTTGTAACGGCCGGCTGCGATGGCGCGCGTCGAGCCTGCGACGTCAGCGACGGCGAGATACCAGTCATCCGGCAGCGCGGTAAACGCGCCGGGGTCGCACAACGCGTCGAGCGATGCGACCGGCGGCAGATTTGCGTAGAACTCGGACACCAACGGATGCTATCACCCGCGGCCTGATAACATTTCGACGATGGACCCTTTCAGCGAGTTCCCAGAATCGGTGCAGGCGGTGCGTAGTTATGCCTTTAGCGGGTAGGCTTGAGCCTCGTTTGTATTGAGGGCCCAAGTGAGCACAGAATGGAAGTGTTGAGCGCTCCGGGACGCTGAAAGTATTTTCTCAATCGATAGATTTGTAGCGACCTTAACTTGGTCGGTTGACTCTTTGTAACGCCTCCCACTCGGCATGTGGCGGGTCAACCACTCCTTCACTCCTCGTATCGCTTCAGGGTTCTCTGGCATTGGAGGGATTTCCGAAAAACCGAGTTGACGAGCTGTCGTCTCTAAGTCGTACAGGAAAAGACTTTCGAATTCTTTCACCCAAAGTGACACGCCAGTGGGATGGCGAACACCGCATTCTTCGGCAATCGCAGACATGTCTTGTGCTACCCGCCATGCACAGTCATCGTCACAGTCACATGTCCAAATTACCGGAGAGTCGAAACCATAGGCAAACAACAGGTGACGTCGAAAGTTCTGCCAATCATTCGCTTGCAAGTACGCGAGACAGTTCCGCCGGTGGACTAACACTTCGCAGTCAAATATCTCTAATGATTCATGCAGTAGTCTGCGTGC
>CAYXYM010000061.1:0-4705 GCA_964469285.1 uncultured Gammaproteobacteria bacterium
GTGAGGTATCGAGGATTTCGTCGCCGCGCGTGGACAGTGGCACAAGCTCAACGATAAGCCCTGGGTGCGCGGCGCGCAGGGCAGCGGCGACGTGCTCGGCCTGCCACAGCGCGAGTGCGCTGCGGCGAGTTGCGATTCGCAGCCGGTCAGCGGCCACGCAGAAACTTCCGCAAGGCGGCCGTGTGGCGGCGGCTGACCTCGATTGGTGCGTCAATGCCCGCGAGCGTCACGCGCTCGCCGTCGAATGACTCGACGTGCTCGATCGCGACCAGCGTGTTGCGGTGCACGCGGATGAACACGCCCGCAAATTCGTTTTCAAGCTCCTTCAACGTTTCATTCAATACCAATTCCCCGTCCGGATACCGTGCGACGACGTACTTGTTGTCTGCGGAAAACGCGCGCACGCGTGCAACCGGCACCAGCTGAAGTCGCTCACCGATGCGCGCGGCCAGATGGCGGCGCGTCGCACCGGCATTCAAAGCGCTGAGCTGTGCGCGGCTCGGCCGGCACGCGCGTTGCAACGCGGCCTCGAGCCGGTCTCCGCGCACGGGCTTCAGCAAGTAGGCGACTGCATTCGCGTCGAATGCGGCGAGCGCGTATTCGTCGTACGCGGTCGTGAAGATTACCGCAGGTGGCGTGTCGAGCGCTGCGAGGTGCCGTGCTGCTTCCATCCCGTCCATGCGGGGCATGCGCACGTCGAGCAGCACGACGTCCGGAGTGACACTGGAAACCTGGTCCAGCGCATCGAGCCCGTTGGCCGCCTCGCCGACGACCTTCCAGCCGTCCAGCGCCTCGATGAGTCGCGCGAGTCGAGCGCGCGCCGGCGCCTCGTCGTCGACGATCAGCGCGCGCACGGGAACCGGACAGTCACGACGAACTCGTCGTCGTGGTCCTCGAACTCGAGTGAGCCGTCGCCAGGAAACGCGAGCTGCAGTCGTTCCCGTACGTTATCGAGTGCGATGCGGAGTCCATGGCGTGGCGTGGTGCGCGCGGGCGCCATTGGGTTGCGCACCTCGATCTCCGCACAGCGCCCGTCGCGCCGACCCGTGACGGTGACCGTCGCGCCGTCGCTCGCGGGCTCAACGCCGTGGTAGATCGCGTTCTCAATCAGCGGTTGCAGAATCAAGCCGGGCACCGGCGCGTCGCCGGGCAGGTCGGCCAGGCGCCATTCGACCTGGAGGCGCTCACCGAGCCGCAGCTTCTCGATGCGCACGTAGCGTCGACAGAGTTCGATCTCTTCCGCGAGCGTGACGTGGACGTCGCCCTCGGCGAGGCTCGCGCGGAACAGGTCGGACAAATCCTCCGTCGCCTGCTCCGCTGAAGCGGGGTCGCTGCGCGTCAGCGCAGCGATTGTGTTCATGCTGTTGAACAGGAAGTGAGGCCGGATGCGCGCCTGCAACGCGGCGAAGCGCGTCGCGGCTTCGGCGCGCACGCGCTCGCGCCACTGGTGCCGTACCCACAAATAGCGCAACACCAGCGCACCGATGATTAGCGACAGGCCAAACGTGCGCAGCATGAATTCCGCGTGACCGGAAGGAATCAGGGTCGTGCCGATGCCGGTGGTGTGCGCGGTCCACCACGCGAGTTCGGCGAAACCGGCGGCGACGAGCGCGAGCAGCGCGAGCGCGTATACGGCCGCGCGCCCGGGCGCCAACGTCGCGAGCCAGCGCCGGCTCAGGCATAGCGCGCCGGCGCTGAGTAGCGCAATCCACTGCAGGAACAGCGAAAGGCGCAACAGGTCGAACCAGGGTTCCGCGCCGCTCGGGCGCGCCAGCGTCAGGACGAATGCGGTGAGTTGCGCGACCACCACCACCGTGACCACGTTGCGCGCCGTGCACAGGTCCGGCAGAAAAAAGCGGTCGCCCGTGTTATCCGCTTTCAAACATCGCCTTCTTGAGTCTGAACAGCGACGAGACGTCTTCGTCGCCATGGCCGGCCTCGATTAGGCGCCGGTAGTGGATGGTGGTCATTTCGACGATCGGCAGTTGCACGCCGTGGTCGGCCGCCATCGCGCGGCAGATTTCGAGGTCCTTCTGGTGCAGGCGCACCCGGAAGCCGAGCGGAAACGCCATGCGCGCCATGTTCGGGCCGCGGTTCGCGAGGAACCACGACTGTGCGGCGCCGCCGCCGACCGCATCAATCACGCGCTCGAGGTCGAGCCCGTGCGCCTGCGCGAACGCGAGCGCCTCTGAGACCGCTTGGTTCACGCCGGCGACCGCGATCTGGTTCACCGCTTTTGTCGCTTGCCCCGCGCCGTTCGGGCCCATGTGCACGATGCGCTTGCCCATCGCCTCGAGGACCGGCCGTGCGCGGGCGAGCGCGGTTTCGTCGCCGCCGGCCATGATCGACAGCGTGCCGTTGACCGCGCCCTCTGTGCCGCCGGAAACCGGGCAGTCGAGAAAGGCGGCACCGACCGCCGCGAGTCGCTGCGCGGCTTCACGCGCGGTGCCTGCTGCGACGGTGGAGCAATCGACAACGATGGCATCGGGCTTCAGCGCCGGCGCGAGCGCGTCGACGAGCGCGAGCACGTCTGCGTCCGCGGACACGCACAACACGATGATGTCGCACTGCGCGGCGAGATCTTCCGGCGATGGGGCCACCGCGCAGTCCAGTTCGTCGCCGAGCGCGACCGCGGTTGCACCGGTGCGGTTGTACACAGCCGCCAACAGGCCGGCTTTCGCGAGGTTGCGCGCCATCGGCGCGCCCATCGCACCAAGCCCCGCGAAGCCCGCAGACAACGGCTCAGTCTTCAAGATAGGTGTACCCCTTCAGGCCTTCCTCGAGTTCGTGCATGTGCGACGCGCGTTGCGCATCGCTGAGGTCGGCCGCCGCGATTTTCTCGCGGTACATTTTCAGCAGTTCCTCCGGCTCGAAGTGCACATACCGCAGCACGTCGGACGCAACATCGCCCTGTTCGGGTTTCACAAGTTGGTAGCCGCCATCCTCTGTGAGTTCGACGTTCACGGAGTCCGTGTCGCCGAACAAGTTGTGCATGTCGCCGAGAATCTCCTGATACGCGCCGACCATGAAGAAGCCGAGCAAGTACGGCGTGCCTCGCTCGATGCCGTGTACGGGCATCGTCGCCTCGACGCCCTCATTGTCGACGTACCATTCGATGCGTCCGTCCGAATCGCAGGTCAGATCCTGTAGCACCGCGCGGCGGTCGGGAATCTCGTGTAGGCGGTGCAGCGGAATAATCGGAAACAGCTGGTCGATAGCCCACACGTCGGGCAACGACTGAAACACGGAAAGGTTGATGAAGTATTTGTCCGCGAGTTTTTCGTTTAACTCGTCGAGCACGAGCCGGTGTGCCTTGCTCACAGGCGTCAGCAGCTTGCGCACGCGCTGACAGATTGCGTAGTAGAGCTGCTCGACGCGCGCGCGCTGTTCAAGCGTGAGCACGCCATGCGTGTACATCGTCTGGCCTTCGCCGGCCCAGTAATGCGCCTCGTGGTAAATCTCCAGCGCCGACTTGCGGTCAATGGCTTGGTAGACCTCCCACAGGTCGGTCAGAATCAGGGGGTCGTCCACGGTTGGTTCCGCGGGGACGAGGTCGGGCGCCGACTCGACGTCGATTACGTTGGTGAGCAAGACGGCGTGGTGCGCCGTCATCGCGCGCCCGGATTCCGTGATGATGTCAGGGTGCGGAAGCTCGAACTCGACGCAAATCTCGTACAGCGTACGCACGACCGTCAACGCGTATTGCTCAATCGTGTAATTGGTCGAACAATCGCTGCGCGAGCGACTGCCCTCGTAGTCGACGCCGAGGCCGCCGCCCACATCCATGACGTTCACAGGAACGCCGAGCGCTTGCAGCTCCTGGTAATGGCGTGCGGCCTCGCGCATGCCGCGCTGGATGTCGCGGATGTTCGCGATCTGGGAGCCTAGGTGAAAATGCAGTAGCTGCAGGCAATGCGCCTTGCCCGCGGACTGGAGGAGTTTCACCGCATCGAGCACCTGCGTCGCGCTCAAGCCGAATTTCGATTTCTCGCCGCCGGTGGTCTGCCACTTGCCGGCACCCATACTCGCGAGACGGATGCGGATGCCAATCAACGGGTCGACACCCAGCGCGTCAGCTTCGCGCAGCAGCACATCAAGTTCGGACAGTTTTTCAACGACGATGAACACGCGGTGTCCGAGCTGACGACCGATCAACGCAAGGCGCAGGTACTCACGGTCCTTGTAGCCGTTGCAGACAATGGTGCTGCCGGCGGGCGCCATCGCGAGCACCGCCATGAGTTCGGGTTTGCTGCCGGCTTCAAGGCCCACGCGACCATTGCCGCCATGATGGATGATTTCCTCGACGACGGAACGCTGTTGGTTGACCTTGATCGGATAGACCAACGTGTAACCGCCGCTGTACTCGTAATCGCGGCGGGCCTTGTCGAAGGCGCCGCACACGACGTCAATGCGGTCATGCAGGATGTCGCCAAATCGAAGCAACACCGGCAGGTTCAGGCTGTGTTTCCCGACGTCGCTCGCGAGCTTGTACAAATCGACCGCGCCGTCGTCGGGATTACGCGTCGGGTATACGACGAGGTTGCCGTCGTCATTCACATCGAAGTAGCCGTTGCCCCAGTGGGAGATGTTGTAGGTATCGCGTGCTTCCTGGGTCGTACGGGTATTCATCGGCACCATTCCGTGACTTGCTGGCGGGCTTCGGCGAGCGCTGCGGCGCGCTCTTCTTCGTTGTAGGTTCGGCGAG
>CAYXYM010000062.1:0-4252 GCA_964469285.1 uncultured Gammaproteobacteria bacterium
CCGGCGGCAGCGTGCCTTCGTCGACCATTTTCATCACGGCGCTGTACGCCATCATCGTGGGAACGAGCCAAGTGCCGCGCTTCTTCATGTCACGGAGTACCGCGTCGTCGAGGATGCTGCCGTGGTCGATCGTTGTAATGCCCGCAGCGACCGCATTCCGAATGCCCTCAAGGCCGTGCGCATGTGCGACGACACGGCGGTTGAGCGAGTGCGCAGTCTCGATGACCGCCTCGAGTTCGGCCGGCGTCATTTGCGTCGGACCGATGTCGTCGGACATCGACAGCACGCCGGCGGTCGCGCATATCTTGATGACGTCCGCACCCGCGCGCACCGCACGGCGTACCGTCTCACGTGCCTCGCCGGGCCCATCAAATACCCAGTCGTCCGCGCCGGTGAGCTCGACATGACCGGGCCGTACGCCGGTGGCCGGATCGCAATGGCTGCCGGTGGTGCCCATTGAAATTCCGGCGATGATACGTGGCCCGACGACGAGCCCCTCTGCGATCGCATCGCGCAACGCCAGCGCAGTCGTACCGGGCGCACCGACGTCGCGCACCGTCGTAAAGCCCGCGCGCAACGTGCGCTCCGCGTGCAACGCACCAAGCAGGATTGCGCGGTCTGGATAGCGGAACAGGAAACCGCCGCGGTCCTTGCCAAGCTCCGACGGGTCGGTCATCAGGTGGGTATGAAGGTCGATGAGCCCCGGCATCACCGTGTGCCCGGACAGGTCGATGACCTCGGCGCCGTCGGGAATCGCGAGGTCGCGACCGACTTCGACGATTCGGCCGTCGCGCACGATGACGGTCATGTCGCGCTGCAGGCGCTCGGAAGTTCCATCGAACAGCGCGCCCGCCCGGATCACAGTCGTCTCGGCGATAGCAGCGTGGGTGAACAGCGACAGAGCCGCAGCAATTGCGGTGATGGCGAGTTTCATGGTGACCCCGGGTAAGAGATTTCCCCGAGTATAGACCGCGTCGCGCTAGATCGGCATCGAGAGGGAGACGCCGATTGTTTCCGTCCCTGGATTCAGCTTGCTGAGGCTGGCATTCGACAAGTGCGTGATGCCAAGGCCGATTTGCAAGTTGCCGCGCGTGCGGTAGGCAAGCTCGATGCCGCTGCGGAACTGGATATCGTGCCCGAGGTTCACTTGGTTACTGTCTGTGAAGAGCCCTGTGCCGAAGTGCGGGCTCAGTACCCAGCGGTCGGACAGCCAGAGGGGTTTGCGGAAATCGGCGTACACATAGTTCGCGCCGCACGCCGCGCGCTGGTAGCCAACGCCGCGCACGATGCCCCAACGCATCGTCGCCGCGAAGCGCAGCTCAACGCCGTACCATTGCGGCTCGCGTAACTCATCGCTGACGCCGAGTTGCCCCGCGGAGAAGCTCAGCGACGATTGCGCCTGCGCGACGGCCCCGGAAAGGGCCGCCACCGCCACCAATGCCTGCAGCAGAAGTCTCATGCCTCGATTTGAGAGCGGTGGCGAACATGCGTCTGTGGTCTATCACGCGCTGTTACTACGTGCAGGCCGTGCTACGGCGATTGTCAGGTCATCGCCCGCGGGTGAGAATCCGACGATGGACGATGAGACGGCGATACGCGGCGTGCGCGAACGCTACAACGACGCGATTGCGGCACGCGACCCTGCGACAATTGCGGCGTGCGTGACGCCCGATTGCACACTCGTCACGAGTGCCGGTGCAACCGTCACCGGACGCGATGCGCTGTTCGCCCATTGGACAGGTAAATTCAAGCAGGACGCCGACGTCGTGTATGTGCGCAAGCCCGCAACGATTACTGTCCGCGGCGATCACGCGGACGAGCGCGGCACATGGTCAGGACATTGGACGCACGCGGGAGAGCGCGTCGATGGGCAGGGAAATTATGTCGCCGAGTGGCGACGCGATAACTATCGCGAGTGGCGCGTTGCGTCGGAGTCGTTCAGGCCGCGCGGTTAATCAGAGCGGGTTGCTCATCGGCAAATCGGCGGCACCATCGTGTCTGCCAAGTCCTCGACGCCGCAGGTCCAGGTGCTGGTGCCGGGGTCGTAGGCCATGTAGACCAAGCCCTCCGCGAAACCTTTGTAGTCGATGACGAGCTCGGTGCCGTTGCCGACACGCAGGTTGCTGGAGAACTCGCCCGACTGCATCGGCGCGAGCCGCGCGAGTTCCTCGTCGGTCGGCCAAGCACCCGTATTGCGATAGTGATTCAACACCGGACCGCGCGCAGCGCTCAAAAGCATCACGGCTTCCGTGACTTCCGCGCGCACCATCGTCGCCGACGGATGGCTGCCACTGGCTGCGTCCTGCTGACCACACGCGGCAAGTGCAAGACACAACACGATGCCGACCGGGTTGCCGCGCGGCACCGGGCGTTTCGGCACGTCGGACGGCGGCGAAACGGGCTTCGGCGGCGTCACCGGTCTGGTCGGCTTTTCAGGCTGTTCGGTCATGGCTGCTAAGCTAGCACAATGTCCCGGATCGGCTTTATCGCGGGCCCTTTGCTCGCCGCCCTGACCTACGCCTTCATCCCGGAAGCGGCGGCCGGCGGCCTCGAGCACGGTGGCCGTGTCACGGCGGCCATCGGTGTCTGGATGGCGGTGTGGTGGATGACCGAAGCGATACCTCTGCCCGCGACTGCGCTGCTCCCCGTCGTACTCTTCCCGCTGACCGGCGCCCTGCCGGCGGTCGCCGCAATGCGGCCTTATGCATCCGACATCGTGTTCCTGTTCATGGGCGGCTTCATGATTGGCCTCGCGATGCAGCGCTGGGACCTGCACCGGCGCATCGCCCTTAAAATCGTGCGCGCCGTCGGCACGTCGCCGCCCCGCCTCGTCGGCGGCTTCATGCTCGCGACCGCATCCTTAAGCCTGTGGATCTCGAACACCGCGTCGACGGTCATGCTGCTCCCGGTCGGTATCAGCGTGATTGAACTGCTGCGTCGCCACGTCGCCACCGCCGACCAGCCCGCGCTCGACAACCTGTCGACCTGCCTGATGCTCGGCATCGCGTACGCAGCCTCCATCGGCGGCCTCGGCACGCTGATAGGCTCGCCGCCGAACCTCGTGCTCGCGAATTACGCGCGCGCCGAACTCGGCATCGACATCACCATGGTGGAGTGGATGAAGGTCGGCATCCCGGTGGTGCTGGTGCTGCTTCCGACCGCGTGGTTGTATCTGACGCGCGTCGCACACCCGCTCCGGCTCACGGTGCCCGCTGCCGCGCGCGAAGAGATTCGCGAGGAGTTCGCACACCTCGGCCCGGTCAGTCGCGGCGAGCGCACGATCGCCATCGTGTTCGCGTGTACTGCACTCGCGTGGATTTTCCGGCCGCAGCTAGCGGCGCTGACCGGCCTGACGACGCTGTCCGACGCGATCATCGCGATGGCCGGCGCGCTCGCGCTGTTCGTACTGCCGGTGAACTGGCGCACGCGCGAGTTCGCGCTCGACTGGGATACCGCGCAGCGACTGCCGTGGGGCATCCTGCTCTTGTTCGGCGGCGGGCTGAGCCTCGCCGCCGCCATCAGCGCGAACGGCGTGGACGCGTGGCTCGCATCCGGCTTCGCCGGCCTCGATGGGGTGCGGCCGCTATGGGTCCTGCTCGCGGCCACGACGCTCGTGGTTTTCCTGACGGAGCTCTCCAGCAACACCGCCGTCGCGAACACGTTTATCCCTGTGCTTGCCGCCGCGGCCATCGGCCTTGGCCTCGACCCGATGCCCGTGCTGTTCGCGGCCGCGCTCGCCGCGACCTGCGCGTTCATGTTGCCGGTCGCGACACCGCCAAACGCCATCGTCTTCGCATCGGGCATGGTCTCGATTCGACAGATGATGCGGGCGGGACTCGGCCTGAACTTCATCGCGATCGCGACCATCACCGCTATAATTGCGCTATGAAATTACTGTCCTGGTTACGCGGGTGGGACACCGCGCGCCGCAACCGCCGTTACCGACCGCAGGAAGAGGCCTTCGAGGCCGCGGTCGCGGCGCTCGCCCCCGGCGACCTTGCAATCGACTGCGGCGCGAACGTCGGCAAGTTCACGGTGGTGATGGCGCGCACCGGCGCGACCGTACATGCGTTCGAACCGAACTCCATTGCGTACGCCGAGCTCGTGAACGCGACCGCGAACCTCCCGAACGTGACCTGCCACCACGCCGCCCTCACAACCGAGCCAGGCGAGGTGAAGCTGTACATGCACAAGCGCGCGAAGGAAGACCCGTTGCTGCGCTCGGTCAGTTCATCGCTCGTAACCGACAAGT
>CAYXYM010000063.1:0-2872 GCA_964469285.1 uncultured Gammaproteobacteria bacterium
CCTGCGCATCAGAATGGCTCCGCGGGACCCACGGGCACGATGCCGTTCGGGTTGATGGTCTTGTGGCTGCGGTAGTAGTGCTGCTTGATGTGTTCGAAGTTCACGGTGTCGGCGACGCCGGGGTACTGATACAGCTCGGCGGTCAGGCGCGACAACGCGGGGTAGTCGGCGATGCGGCGCAGGTTGCATTTGAAGTGGCCGTGGTACACCGCGTCGAATCGGATCAGGGTCGTGAACAAGCGCCAGTCAGCCTCGGTGACGTCGTCACCGCACAGGAACCGTTTCGTGAGCAGGCGCTCGTCGAGGGTATCGAGCGCCTCGAACAGGCTCTTGAACTCGGCTTCGTACACGGACTGCTCAGTCGCGAAGCCGCACTTGTAGACGCCGTTGTTCACGTTGTCGTAGACGAACGCGTTGACCTCGTCTATCTCGGCGCGCAGCGGATTCGGATAGAAGTCGAGGCTTGCGTCGCCGATGGCGTCGAATGCGCTGTTCAGGATTCGGATAATCTCGGCCGACTCATTGTTGACGATCGTGCGCGCTTGTTTATCCCAAAGGATGGGTACGGTAACGCGCCCGGTGTAGTCGGGTTTTGCGAGCGTGTAAATCTCGTGGAGGAAGCGCTTGCCGTTCACGGGCTCTGGCTCGGCGAACGCCCAGCCGTCGTCGCCCATGAAGGGGTCGACGATCGAGATAGAGATCGCATCCTCTAGATTCTTCAGCTTGCGGAAAATCAGCGTGCGGTGCGCCCATGGGCACGCAAGCGAGACATACAGGTGGTAGCGCCCCGCCGCGGCCGTCGCGGGCGTGACCTCGCCGCGGAAGCCGGCGTCCTCGCGCACGAACTTACCGCCCGTGGACTTCGTGTCGTACCACTCGGTCGACCACTTGCCTTCGATGAGCCGTCCCATGCCGTAATATTGCCACATGTTCGACTTCTTCCGGCGCCGGCGCCGCCGCCGTATCCTCGCGCTGCATTCGATTCCGGATGCGGTGTGGCACGACGTGCTGCGCGCGGTCCCGTCGCTCGCTGCCATGGATGGCGAGCCGCTCGCGCGACTGCGCGACCTCGCGCTGCTGTTCCTGCATGAGAAATCAATCGAGCCGGCGCAGGGTCTCGAACTTACCGACGAGATGCGGGTGCGCATCGCTGCGCTCGCGTGCCGGCCGGTGCTCGAGCTCGGCCTCGATCACTATGACGGTTTTCGTTCAGTGATCGTCTACCCGGGTGAGTTTCTCGTGCGTAACCGTGAGCACCACGACGAGGCCGGCGTCGTACACACTGCCGACGACCTGTTGAGCGGCGAAGCGTGGGAGCAAGGTCCGGTCGTGCTGTCATGGCACGACGTCTCGACGAGTGGCCAGGGCGATGGATACGACGTCGTCGCGCACGAGTTCGCGCACAAGCTGGATGCGCTGGACGGCGCGGTGAATGGCATGCCGCCGCTGCACCGTGACCAGCGGCCTGCGGACTGGGCGACCGCATTTCAGCGCGCCTACGACGATTTTTGCGTTCGTGTCGATACGGACGAGAACACTTGGCTCGACCCGTACGCGGCCGAGAGCCCGGCGGAGTTCTTTGCGGTGTCGGTGGAGATGTTCTTTGACGTGCCGCGTGCGTTCGCGGCCGAGTATCCTGCCCTGTACGAGCAACTCGCCGCTTACTTCAGACAGCGCCCGCGCTAGCGGACAGCCCATACCACGCGTCGTCAATGTTGACCGCCGTAACCGGCGGCATGTGCGGCAACGCGGCGAGCGCCGCGGACAGCGTCTCGAGCGTGACCGTGCGGGCCGGCGTACCCTTCGGGAAGTCGACTTGGCCGAGCAGTACGACGAGCCCGTTTACGGGGACCCCAGGCACCAGCTGGCGCACGGCGAGCACGCGCGCGTTGTTCGTCGTAACCGGGTTCCGGAATTTATGACTACGACCGCCGGCCATCACCGTCCACTCGTCGATGGTCGCACCGCCGAACACGGCGCCCGATACGCGCACGACGTCGACGATGACGAAGCCGGCCGCGGTGCGCAGCACGTTGTCGATCTGGATGTGCCCATCCATCCCATCCGGGATCACGACGTTGCGAATGCGCGCATCGCTGTGCAGCACGAGCAGCCGACGCAGCCGCGCGCCATAACGACGGCGGCGCTGCCAGATGACGAGTCCTGCGATGAGTGCCGCGAGCGCGACCAGCGCGCCCGCTACGGTGACGGTGTACACGCGTTAATTATACCCCGGCGTGGACGCTGCGGCGGTTCACCCAGAACACGCCACCCATATAAAGCGCGACGGCCGCCCAAATGCAGGCGAACGCGACGAATCGGTCCGCCCCGAACGGCTCTTCGAATACGAACACTGCGAGTAGAAAGCCGATTGTCGGCGCGAGGTATTGCAGAAAGCCGATCGTCGTGAGCGGCAGCCGGCGAGCCCCTTGCGTGAACCAGTACAGTGGGACGGTCGTGACGATGCCCGCGGCGAAAAGCAGCAGATCGTTCGTCAGGCCACCCGCGAGGAAGCTGCCGGCACCAGTGATGCCGAGCCAGACGACGTAGCCGTAGGCGAACGGCGCGAGCACCAGCGTCTCGACGAACAGCCCCTGCAGCGACTCCACGCGGACCATTTTTCGGACGAGTCCGTAGAAGCCGAAACTGAACGCGAGAATCAACGCGAGCCATGGCACACCGCCCGTGGCGACCGCCCTCCAGCTGGTCCCCGCGGCCGCGAGCGCAACCGCCGCCCACCGAAACGGGCGCACGCGCTCGCCGAGAAACACCCTGCCGAGCACCACCGAGACCAGCGGGTTGATGTAGTAGCCGAGCGCGGCTTCGAGCACGCGGTCGGTATTGATCGCGATGATGTAGAACAGCCAGTTGA
>CAYXYM010000064.1:0-3367 GCA_964469285.1 uncultured Gammaproteobacteria bacterium
GCTCGCCCCGGTCCGTGTTCTGCCCGGCGCTGACGATGCGCTGGCAATAAAGTTCGATGCGATTTTCTGCGAGCGCGTCGGTGATGCGCGCGACCCAATGCATCTCGTCCTGGCGCGCGACCAGCGCTGTGTCACCGGGTCGGTAAATCACCGTCCGATTCCGCCCTGCCTCCTTCGCGGCGTAGCAGGCGGCGTCCGCGGCGCTCATCAGCGTCGCGAGGCTGGTCGTCCCCGAATCAAGCGGCACGAGCCCGATGCTCGTCCCGATTGTGAAATGCTGGTCGTTCCATTTGAATCGCCACTCGTTGACCATCGCGACGAGCTTCGCGGCGATCTGTTCTGCCTGCTCGAGCGAACAGTCGGTCAGCAGCACGCCGAACTCGTCGCCGCCGAGGCGCGCAAGGCTGTCCGTGTCGCGGATGCAACGGCGCAGGCGCGAGGTCAGCTGCCGGAGTAATTCGTCGCCGGCCGCGTGCCCGCACGTGTCATTGACGACCTTGAACTGGTCGAGGTCGATATAGAGCATCGCGTGGCCGCGCCCGCGGCGCTCGTCGAGTAGCAGCTCCGCGAGGCGCTCGAACTCGCGTCGGTTCGCAAGGCCCGTCAGCGGGTCATGCGAGGCCATGTACTCGATGCGCCGCTCGTGCGCGCGACGTTCGGTGACGTCGCGCAACAACGCAATCATCGCCTCGCGATCGTCCCACAGCGTGTAGTTCGCACTGACCTCGACCGGGGTGAGTCGCCCATCGCGATGCAGGAGGTGGAGTTGCTGTACGCCGTCGATGACCCGCCCGGCGGAGTCCACGAGATCGGCGCGCTCGACTTCCGGGAACAGGTCGCGGTACAGGCGCCCTACGAGCTCCTCTTCATCGCGCCGACCAGTCATCGCCGCGAGCTTGGGGTTGCAGCCAAGGATTTGCCCGGTCGCCGGGTCGACCGCGATCACGCCATCGTTCGCGGTGTTCAACAGGTGACGGTAGCGTTGCTCGGACTCGTGCAGGCGCCGCACGGTCGCGTTGATGAGGACCACGCCGAGAGTCGCAATCGAACCGACGGACAAGAGGGAGAGCCAGAATTCTTCAACGGTACTTCGGGATGCGAGATAGAGGGAGGCCGCGCTGAATGCGAGGAACAACGCAATCAGCGGCCAGTACCGTTTCATGTCCAGAGGTCCCGCACGCATGGAACTCCTCCTCACGGACAAGTTACACTAACTCCCCATGAAACGGCACGGAATTCGGATGACCCTTCCCGCGGACGACCCGATGCGTGCGCCCCACTTGCTCGGGCCCGACTGGGAGGCGTTTCGCTGGTACGACACCCCGTCCGAGCGCGACGCGGGATTCGTGGCGCTGCAGCGTGAAGGAATCTACTATCGCCGAGGTGACCTGCAGAGCCTGTCGCTGACGCCCATCGATCGCTGACATCAGACTTCCCAGGCGCTGGGTTTGTCCAAGTGGTACCCCTGCACGAAATCAACACCCATCTTTTTCAACAACACAAACACTTCCTCGGTTTCGACATACTCGGCAATCGTACGCACTTCCATCGCCTCGCCCACTCGGATAATCGCACCGACCATTGCGCGGTCGGCCTTGTCGATTGCGATGTCCTTCACGAACGTGCCGTCAATCTTGATGTAGTCGACCTTCAACGTCTTCAGGTATGCGAACGATGACAGGCCGCTGCCGAAGTCGTCGAGCGAGATCTTGCAGCCGAGCTTGTGCATCTCGTCGATGAACTCGCGCGCACGCTGCAGGTTCGCAATAGCCGCCGTCTCCGTGATCTCGTAACAGATTGCCGACGGGTCGATGCGAAACTCCTGCAATTGCTCGTGCACGTACGACACGAAGTGCTCCGAACTCAGCGTGGTCCCGGACACGTTGATCGCAATGACGACGCTCGCATCGGCGGCCGCATCGAGCTTGCGGAATGCCTCACGAATGATCCAGCGGTCGAGCGCTGGCATCAGGTTGTACCGCTCAGCTGCGGGGATGAAGCTGCCCGGTGGTATCAGCGTGCCGTCCTCGTCGACCATTCGGACCAACAGCTCGTAGTGCTCGCGGGTCGAGTCGGTGGCCGCGACACGATGGATGCCCTGCCGGAACAGCACGAACCGGTTTTCCTCGAGCGCTTTGGTGATGCGCGAGACCCACGCCATTTCGCCGTGGCGGGCCGCGAGCTCCTGGTCACTGTCGCGGTAAACGACGACTCGGTTGCGGCCCTTGTCCTTCGCGGCATAGCACGCGCTGTCGGCGGCACTAAACAGCGCCGCGACGCTGTCGGTGCGCTGCGTAATCTCGACGAGGCCGATGCTTGCGCCAATCGAGAACGTCTTGTCGTCCCAGACGAACCGGAACTCGTTGATGGTCGCAATCAGTTTCTCGGCGATTTGCAGCGCGCGATCGGGGTCACAATCGACGAGCAACAGGCCGAATTCATCGCCGCCGAGACGCGCGAGTGTATCCGTCTCGCGCACGGTCGCCGCGACGAGGCCGGTCAGCTGGCGCAGCAACTGGTCGCCCGCCTGGTGGCCGCAGGTGTCGTTCACAACCTTGAACTGGTCGAGGTCGATGTACAGCAATGCGTGAAGCCGCTGGCCGCGTCGATTGAACATCAGACGCGCAACGCGCTCCTCGAATTCGTGCCGGTTCACCAGGCCTGTCAACGGATCGTGTGTCGCCTGCCAAGCCATCTCGCTGGTAATCCGCTTGCGCTCCGTGATGTCGCTCATCGAGCCGAGCATCCGGTGCACGATGCCCTCAGCATTGCGTAAGAACAGGCCGTTCTCGTCGATGTAGACCCAGCCGCCACTCTTGCGGCGCATCCGGTATTCCGCATGGTAAGGCGAGCAATTCTCGCGCGCCTCGTCGAGCAAGCGCAGCACGAGCTCACGGTCGTCCGGGTGGATCATGTCCGCCCAGCCGTTCACGTCGACCTGCTGGAATTCCTCGAAACTGTAGCCGGTGATCTTGCGAATCGCGCCCGACCAAGCGACCTTGCCGGTCGACACGTCGTAGTCATAGACGAGCTGACCGGTCTGCTCGGCGACGACGCGATGACGCTCCTCGCTGTCGCGCAACACCTGCTCGGCCTCAATGCGCTCACCGATGTCGCGGTAGATACCGTACACGCCGACTTGGTCGTCGTGCAGCTTCACTGGCACGCCGAGGATGGACACGTGCACCCGCGTGCCGTCCTTGCGGCGGCGGATCGTCTCGACCTGAACGGAATGCGCCTCGAGCACGCGCTGCGACAGCGCCGTGCCCTCGATCAGCAGGTCCTCTGGCAGAATCAATTCGTTCAACGTGCGCCCGCGTAATTCGTCGACGGGGTACTGGAACATTTGCTGGAATGCGCGGTTGGC
>CAYXYM010000065.1:0-7873 GCA_964469285.1 uncultured Gammaproteobacteria bacterium
GGCGACCGCCGTGAACCCGGCCGAGAGCATCTCCGAATACGCGAGTCGCGTGACGGCGTACATCGCATCCGGTTCGAGTCGGTTCGCGAGCGCATACATCGCCTCGCGCCAGCTCCAGAACGAGTCGTCGCCTGCCCGGGCCTCACCGAAGCCGGCCAGCGCCCTTTGAAATGCGTGGCTGTGCGCATTGCCGAGGGCGGGCAACGCGAAGTCGCCGTCGTACGGCCCGACGCCCTGCCCGACTGCCGTGATGCGACCCGCGTCGTCGACCGTGATTTCACAATCGGTGGCGATGCCGCGCGGGGTCAAGGCGTGTTTAAATGTGAGCTTGCGCACCGCGCCAGTTTAAGACAAAAACCGAATGCACGACCTGCTGGTCCATAACGCCCGCGTGTTCCCGATGACCGACGGCATCGAGGTGGCTGCCGAAACGACCGTCGCCGTCGACGCCGGGCAGATTTCTGCGCTCGGCGTTCCCGCCGATACGACTGCGCGCCGACACATCGACGCGAGCGGTCGCGCACTCCTGCCGGGCTTCATCGATTGCCACACGCACGCCGTGTATGCGGGCGACCGAATGGCCGAGCATGCGCGTCGGCTCGCGGGCGAGGACTACGCGGCGATCGCGAAAGCGGGTGGCGGCATCATGAGTACCGTGCGCGCCGTCCGTGCGGCGAGCGAGGCGCAGCTCGTCGCGGAATCGTTGCCGCGAATCCGCGCGCTCGCGGCCGAGGGCGTAACGACCATCGAAATCAAAAGCGGCTACGGGCTCACGCACGACGACGAGCTCAAGATGCTGCGCGCGATTCGCACGATCGCCACGCGCGTACCGCTTACCGTGGTGCCGACTTTTCTGGGTGCGCACACCGTCCCGGCCGGCGAGGATCGCACCGCGTACCTGGACGGCCTGATTGAATGCACCCTACCTGCGGTCGCCGCGGATAAGCTCGCGGCAGCGGTCGACATCTACGCCGAACACATCGCCTTCGACGCCGACGACCTCGAGCGCCTGTTCACGGCCGCCCGCGCGCTCAGCCTCGGCGTGAAAGTCCACGCCGAACAGCTATCGGACATCGGCGCCAGCCAGCGCGCCGCGACGTTCGAACTCCTGTCCGCGGACCATCTCGAATGGCTGACCGACACGGGTGCACGCGCGCTCGCGCGCTCAGGCGCGGTCGCCGTACTGCTGCCGGGGGCGTGGGTTTGCCTGCGCGACACACGCAAGCCGCCGGTCGCGCTCCTGCGCAAGCACGGCGTACCGATTGCCGTCGCGACGGACCTGAACCCGGGTACCTCACCGGTCGCGAGTCTGCTCACCGCGATGCACCTCGGTGCGCATGCGTTCGACCTCACGCCCACCGAAGTGCTGCGCGGCGTCACGGCGAACGCGGCGCGCGCGCTCGGGCTCACGGACCGCGGTACCATTGCCCCCGGTCAGCGCGCCGATTTCTGCCTATGGGACATCCCCGCGCCCGAGTATCTGGTCTACCAACTCGGCGGTCTGCGACCGGATGTCGTGTTCATCAACGGGGTGGAGCAGTGACGAAAAGATCATTAAAGCTCGACGGCGTGTCGCTGACGGTCGAAGAACTCGCGCGGTTCGAGTCCGAGCGTTCACAGGTCACGATCGTCGACGACGCGCGCGAGCGCATGCTCGCCTCCGTCGACACGGTGCGCCGTGCGGTTGAGAGTGGCCGCGCCGCGTACGGCATCACGACGGGCTTCGGCGCGTTCGCGCGCAAGCACATCAGCAAGGACCAGGTCACGGCGCTCCAATACAATCTCGTTCGCTCGCACGCATGCGGCATCGGCGAGCCGCTGCCCGCACCGATCGTACGGCGCATGATGCTGCTAAAAGCGAACAGCCTGGCTGTTGGCGCATCGGGCATTCGGCCCGAAGTCGTCGATACGCTGCTCGCCCTGTTGAATCACGACGTACTGCCGCGTATTCCCGAGCGCGGCTCGGTCGGCGCATCCGGGGACCTCGCCCCGCTTGCCCACCTCGCGCTCGCGCTCATCGGCGAAGGCGAGGCCGACCACAAAGGTAAAGTGCTTCGGGGCGCCGACGTACTGCGCGCTGCCGGCGTAAAACCGGTCGAACTCCAAGCGAAGGAAGGCCTCGCATTGCTGAACGGCACGCAGCTGTCCACGGCGCTCGCGGTCGAAGGGCTGCTGCGCGTGACGCGATTGATGGATTTCTCGATTGCCGCGGGTGCGCTGAGCCTTGAGGCGCTCGCGGGTAGCTACACGCCGTTCGATAGGCGTATCCACGCCGCGCGCCGTCTGGTGGGCCAGCAAGCGGTTGCGGAAAAATTCCGTGAATGGCTGACGGGCTCCGACATCCACGACAGCCACGCGGGTTGTGACCGCGTCCAGGATCCGTATTCGCTGCGCTGCATGCCGCAGGTCATCGGCGCGGTGTTCGACACCGCCGCGCATGCACAGTCCGTGCTTGAGATGGAAATCAATGGTGTGTCCGACAACCCATTGATTTTTGACGACGACGTCGTGTCCGGTGGCAACTTCCACGCCGAACCAATCGCATTCGTTTCCGATTTCCTCGCGATTGCAGCGACCGAGCTCGGCACGCTCAGCGAGCGGCGCACCGACCTCCTCACACGCCAGGTCAACCCGAACCTGCCGATGTTCCTCGCCGCGCAGCCCGGTTTAGAGTCCGGTTTCATGATCGCGCAAGTCACCGCCGCCGCGCTCGCATCCGAGAACAAGACGCTCGCGCACCCGGCGTCGGTCGACACCATACCGACGTCGGCCGGCCAGGAAGATCACGTGTCGATGGCGCCGTGGGCGGGGCTGAAGCTGCTACGCATCTGCGACAACCTTGATCGAATCCTCGCAATCGAACTCATGGCGGCCGCCGCCGCAATCGATTTTCTGCGACCGCTGAAGACCACGCTGAAGCTCGAGGCGTTGCACGGCAAGGTGCGCGCCGTGGTGAAACCGCATACCGGCGACCGACGGCTCGACCAGGATATCGAAGCGCTCGCGGCGCTGGTCAACAACGGTTTATAAATGTGGGTGCGGTGCCTTTGCGCCGCGATCAAGGTTCGTCGCCGGCCACAGAGCATGGGTTTCCCCTCGTGTAATACTCAGTGTCGATCCCGTTCTGCTCCTTGTTCAAACTAAGCACCCGGCCGTCCAGCCAGAAATTGACAATCATTTTCCCCCTCGACGTATCGTCGAACAGCGCTCGATTGATGGCGATCTGCAACATCTGCGCTTCCGTCGGAAAATCGAACGTCGGCATCATCACACTCGTCCCGAGGTTCGCATATTGCATGGTCTTGCCAAACTGTGTGCCCATATGTTCGAGCATGGCATCGCGCGAATTCGAATGTAACTCACAACTGACATGAAGCCGCTCGACGTTCATCAACACACCCTCCGCTACCGTGTAGCGGTAATGCATGCCCCAGGTCAGGTGATGACGGCGGTCGACCAAACGCAGTGCATACAACAATGTGCCTTCGTCGTCCGCGAGATCTGCGTCGAGCAGCGCGTACGAATTACTGCACGCTGACGGCGCATGTGCGAGCGCGGCTTCCGCGTTCGGCAAGTGTTCCCGCAGCGCTTCAAGTCCCGCCGTGCCGAACAGGTCCTCAAGAATCAATTCGGATGCTGTACGGCGATAGACTCCGATAAGGGCCTCGTCCCCGCGTACGATGGCGGCCCACGAGCGCTCCTCAGCCGGAAAACTGTTCGGTTCGTAGCCGGCTTCACGCAGCATCGCCTCAGTCTCGAGGTATGCGGCGCCAAGGGTATGGGTGCGGTCCATAACGACACGAATTGCATCGCGGTCGGCGCCACTCAGACGGCGATCCGGCGGCGCCATCGGCAAGCGCGCACCCGAGGCGCATTCCACTTTGCCTTCCGCGATGGGCGG
The DNA here is from genome assembly GCA_964469285.1 of uncultured Gammaproteobacteria bacterium. Classification (GTDB taxonomy): domain Bacteria; phylum Pseudomonadota; class Gammaproteobacteria; order Natronospirales; family JAIVGZ01; genus JAIVGZ01. Next base: position 3,902 of record CAYXYM010000065.1, read on the forward strand.
CAACGCCGGAAGCGGCGCGCTGGGCACCGTCATTGCGATGATTATGAGCAGGAGTGGGATGTTCATCCCTTAGGTATAGCAGAAGTTTTGAGTTATTTCCCAACCATGGGGAGGTCGAGGCCGCGGTCAAGCGCGACGTCGCGCGCGCGTTCGTAGCCGGCGTCGGCATGGCGCATCACGCCGGTGCCCGGATCGTTGATCAGTACCCGCGCGAGCGCGCGTTCGGCACGCTCGCTGCCGTCGGCGACGATCACGACGCCCGCGTGCAACGAATACCCGATGCCGACGCCGCCGCCGTGATGGAAGCTGACCCAGCTCGCACCGCTCGCGGTATTCAACAGCGCGTTCAGGATTGGCCAATCCGCGACCGCGTCGGAACCGTCCTGCATCGCCTCGGTCTCGCGGTTCGGCGACGCGACGGAACCTGAGTCGAGATGGTCGCGGCCGATCACAATCGGCGCCTTCAGTTCACCGTCGCGCACCATCTGGTTGAACGCGAGCCCGAGCAGGTGGCGCTCCTTGTAACCAAGCCAACAGATGCGCGCGGGCAGACCCTGGAACTGGATGCGCTCGCGCGCGGCGTCGAGCCAGCGGTGCAAGCCGACTTTATCGGGAAACAGTTCGCGCGCTTTCGCATCCGTTTTGTAAATGTCGTCGGGGTCACCGGACAGCGCGACCCAGCGGAACGGGCCGACGCCCTCGCAAAACAGCGGCCGGATATATAACGGCACGAAACCCTTGAAGTCGAATGCGTTCGTAACGCCCGCATCCTGCGCCATCGCGCGAATATTGTTGCCGTAGTCAAACGTCGGTACGCCGGCCTTATGGAATCCAAGCATCGCGCGCACCTGGCGCGCCATCGAATCCTTCGCGAGCCGCACGTATTCCTTCGGATCGCGCGTGCGCAACTCCGTCGCATCATCGAGCGAGAAGCCAACCGGGATGTAACCATTCAACGGGTCGTGCGCAGAAGTCTGATCGGTGACGAGGTCGGGCTTTACGCCACGCTTGAGTAATTCCTCGAACACCTCGGCCGCATTTCCGAGCAAGCCGACTGACACGGGTTCCTGCGCGCCCTGGATTATCCCGAGCGCCTCGTCGAGATCATCGGCGCGTCGGTCGAGGTAGCCGGTTTCGAGTCGCTTGTCGATGCGCGTCGAATCGACCTCGACCGCGAGGCACGACAGTCCTGCGATCACCGCGGCGAGCGGCTGCGCACCGCCCATGCCGCCAAGTCCGCCGGTCAGCAGCCAGCGACCGCGCGCATCACCCGCATAGTGCTGGCGCACAGCCTCGGCGAAGGTCTCGTACGTGCCCTGCACAATCCCCTGCGAGCCTATATAGATCCACGAGCCTGCCGTCATCTGGCCATACATCATCAGGCCTTTTTTATCGAGCTCGAAGAAGTGGTCCCAGGTCGCCCACTCGCCGACGAGATTCGAGTTCGCGATGAGCACTCGCGGTGCGTCTTCGTGCGTGCGAAACACGCCGACCGGCTTGCCGGATTGCACGAGCAGCGTCTCGTCGTCTGCGAGTCGCTCAAGGGTCGCGACGATTGCGTCGAACGATTCCCAGTCGCGCGCGGCCCGCCCGATACCGCCATACACGACGAGTTCTTTCGGATTCTCGGCGACCGCGGGATCAAGGTTGTTGTGTAGCATGCGCAACGCAGCTTCCTGCACCCAGCCTTTACAGCGGCGTGTGGTTCCGGTCGCAGCATGAAGTTCGATGTCGCGGAATCGTGTCGGCATGGCGAAGAGTGTAAAGTAATGCCCGATGCGCACCAAACTCATCATCGGTAGCTTGCTGTTGCTTGTCGCGGTCGCCGCTGCGGCCGCGTGGTGGCATAACAGTCACATCACGCCCCCCGAAGCGATGATTGTGCCAGACGTTGAGCCGGCCGAAGACGATGGCGTGCGGCCTGAGATCACGTGGAGCGACAGTGCGACGCCAGCGGACCAATCGTCACCCGAGGGCTTGTACAACGACCTGAAGGCTGCGTCTGAAGACGTGCACGAGAAACCCGCTCTCGAACTCGAGCGCATACCGCCACCGCCCTTACCGCCGCCGACGCGCGGCGAAGACGACGACCCCGGTTAGGCGACCCAGCGCCGTGCGTTGCGGAACATTCGCAGCCACGGCCCGTCCGGACCCCAATCCACCGGGTGCCACGAATTCTGCGCCGTCAGGAAGACGCGCTCGGGGTGCGGCATCAGGATTGTCACGCGACCGTCATCGTTGCAGAGTCCCGTGATGCCCCCGGGGGAGCCGTTCGGATTCGCGGGGTACCGTTCAGTGGCATCGCCGTGGTTGTCGACGAAGCGTAACGCGACCTGTTCCGTGTCGACGGGCCCTGAGAATGCCGCGTAGCCCTCGCCATGCGCGACTGCAACCGCGAGTCGCGAACCCTGCATGCCGTCGAAGAACAACGACTTACTCTCCTGCACTTCGACCATTGCAAGGCGCGCCTCGAATTGTTCCGAACGGTTGCGCAGGAACTGCGGCCAGTGCGCAGCACCGGGGACGAGTTCCTTTAATGACGACAGCATCTGGCAACCGTTGCACACACCGAGCGCGAACTTCGTCTCGTCATCGAGGAACCGCGCGAAACGCTCGCGCGTCGCCGAGTTGAAGAGAATCGCCTTCGCCCAACCCTGGCCTGCACCGAGCACGTCGCCGTAACTGAAGCCGCCGCACGCGACGAAGCCGCTGAAACCCTCAAGTGAGGCGTGCCCACGGATCAGGTCGCTCATGTGCACGTCGACCGCCGCGAACCCCGCGCGGTCGAACGCCGCGGCCATCTCGACCTGCCCGTTCACCCCCTGCTCGCGCAAAATCGCGACGCGCGGCCGCGCGCCAGCGTTGATGAACGGCGCCGCGATGTCGTCGGCAGGGTCGAACGACACGACCGGCGTCAGGCCCGGCGAATCGTCATCGAGCGTCGCGAACTCCTCGTCCGCGCACGCGGGGTTGTCGCGCAGGCGCTGGATTCGGTAGCTGGTCTCGGCCCACGCACGCTGCAACTCGACCCGCGGCGCGTCGACGAGCGCGGTGCCGGCCGCCTGAATGTAAACATGGTCATCGTCGGCGACCGTGCCGATCACGTGGCTATGCCGCCCAAGACCGACCTCGCGCAGTACCTGCAGCACGGTATCCGTATCGCAGTGGCGAACCTGCAGCACGACGCCGAGCTCTTCGGCAAACAACGCGGCGGTCGCGTCGTCGCCAAGGTCGTCGAGCAGTACACGCACGCCGGTGCGGCCCGCGAACGCCATCTCGCAGAGCGTCGCGAACAGGCCGCCGTCGGAGCGGTCGTGGTAGGCCAGCAAGACCTTGTCGTCGCGCAATTCGGCGAGCGCTTCAACCAGCGCCTTCATCGCGTTCGGATCGTCGAGGTCCGGTGTGTGATGGCCGATGACGCCATGCACCTGCGCGAGGATGGAGCCGCCGAGCCGGTTGCGACGCTTGCCGAGGTCCACGAGTATGAGGTCGCTATCGCCGCAATCGGTGCGTAGCTGCGGGGTCAGCGTATGGCGTACGTCGGCGACGGGTGCAAACGCGGATACGATCAGCGACACAGGTGAAGTGACTTCGCGCTGCGCGCCGTCCTGCGCCCAGGTCGTGCGCATCGACAACGAATCCTTGCCGACGGGAATCGCGATGCCGAGTTCAGGGCACAGTTCCATGCCTACGGCGCGCACCGTGTCGAACAATGCAGCTTCATCACCCGGGTGCCCCGCCGCGGCCATCCAGTTCGCCGAGAGGCGCACGTCGGCCAACGCGCGCACGTCGGCCGCGAGTAAGTTCGTGAGCGCTTCGCCGACCGCGAGCCGGCCCGATGCGGGCGCGTCAAGCACCGCGACCGGCGTACGCTCGCCCATCGCCATCGCCTCACCCGTGCGGCTGTCGAACGACGATAGCGTGACGGCGACATCTGACACCGGAACCTGCCAAGGGCCGACCATCTGGTCA
>CAYXYM010000066.1:0-5534 GCA_964469285.1 uncultured Gammaproteobacteria bacterium
CACCGCCGCCCGGGTCGATCTCCATCGTGCCGCTCGCATTGTCTTCGTAGGCGAGCACGCGAATTCCCGCTTTCGCGCACAGCGACAGGTAGAACAGCATGTGACACGCCGACAGCGCGCCCACGAGCAAGTCTTCGGGATTGTGTTTCGCCGGATCGCCGCGGAATGCGGGGTCGGCCGACCCAGCAAGATCCGGCTTGCCGTCGATCACCGTGCGGTAGTCGCGGCCATACGCCGTGTAGCTCGCCGTGCCGTCGCCCCTGTTGCCTTCCCACACGACGCGCGCGTTGTACGCGTGCACCGTTACGGCCGGAAGCCGAGTGCGACCGCCTGGCCTTCGAGCAAGCCGACCTCGCGTTCGAGGCGACGGATGTTGTCGCGCCGTCGGTCGAGTTCACGCTGCAGTTCACGCTGCTCAGGGTCGCTCAAGTCCGCGGGTCCCGCGAGTTCCGCTTCGAGTTGCCGGATCGCGAGATCTTCTGCGTCGCGCGCCACGCGCGCCTGGTAGATGCTCTGTCCGATGTTGTAACCGTCGAGAAACGCTGCCTCGAGGTCCATCGGGCAGATGCGGCGGTATGCGCGGCCGGCAAGCCCATCGGCAAAGCCCTGATCCACGTGACAGTAACTCGGGATACCGCGTTCCCAACCGGCGCGGTACGCCGCACTGTCGGCCGTGAACCCGGCTTTGTTGCAAGCCTTGCCGCGCTCCGCGAGGTAGTCGGCCGCGCGGCCCTGGCGTGCGTCCAGTTCGCCAAGCGATTCCCAATCCGCGAACTCGCATTCTTCAGGGCTCATCGCCGCGCAGCCGGTGAGGGCGAGGGCGCACAGTAGGGCAGTTGTCAGTCGCATAGCCGATATCCTAGCGCGGTTTCTGCATAAAATGCGTGTGATAAGCTCAAAATTCGGCTTTGGGGGACGGTCACTTGAGACATGCGTTGGTCGTCGGATGTTGTGTCGGTGTGCTGGCAGCGGTGTCCTCTCTCGTTGTCGCACAACCGGCCGACCCGCGGATTCGCTTCCATCGGCTCCCCGTCAACGACGCGCTGACGCAAAACACCGTCACGGACATCATCCAGGATCAGCGCGGACTCATGTGGTTCGGCACGCTCGGTGGACTCGATGTCTATGACGGGTACCGCTTCCGCACCATACCCAGTGATCCGCGCGAACCCGATGCGCTGTCCGGGGTTCATGTCAGCCGCCTGTACGAAGACCGTTCGGGCAATATTTGGGTCGCGGGGTTCGTCGGCTGGTTGGACCGCATCGAGCCCGACGCCGGACGCATCCACCATTACCCGTTGGATCTCTACGGCGACCCACGCGGCCCGATGTCGGGGCCGACCGCTTTTCATGAAACCGCTGACGGTCAATTGTTGATTGGTACGGCGACGGGCCTGCACCGTTACGACCCCGACCACGATGCGTTCGAGCTCGAAGTCGCGGCGTTCGGTCGTGTGTTGCACATGATTCCCGCCTCGGACGATCGAGTATGGGTGGGCACGAACACGGGATTGTTTCTCTACGATCCAGACACCAAGGTGCCGACCCAAGTGCACGCGGACGGGTTGCCCGGCGCACCGGTGACCCGGTTGATGTTCGATTCCGAAGCGCGGCTTTGGGTCTCGACGGGATCGCATGGGCTTTCCCGATTGGATCCCGGAGCTTCGCAATTCATTCGATTTCGGGCCGACGACTCGGCACCCCATTCCATTGGCAGCGATGTCGCGGTTGACATGATGGAGGCCAGTGACGGACGCATCTGGATCGCCAACCAGTCGGGCGGTCTGAGCCGGTTCCTGTCCGACGAGGCAGGATTCGAGGTTTACCGTTATGACCCGAACGACCCCACGACGATATCGTCGAATGATGTGTGGAGTCTCCACGAAGACCGTACCGGGCTGATCTGGATCGGTACGGCCGGTGGCGGGTTGAATCAGATCAACCCCAGTCGCAATCGTTTTGGAATGCTGCGCAGCGTTCCGTTCAACGACAACAGCCTGCGCAACGGGTTCGTGTGGGACATTGCCGAGGACGCGCATGGCCACGTCTGGATGGCCACGCTGGCCGGCTTGGAGCGTTACGCCCCGATGGAAGGTCGCTACCAGCATTTCGCGCCGACCCGCGACAGCGTCACCGCCAACCAACTGCAATCGGTGGCCGTGGACGCGCGCGGCAACCTCTGGACGGGCGCTGTGGACGGAAGCCTCTACCGCTTCGACCCCGGCGCGGAAACGTTTCGAACGGTGTTGCGCGACGACGGACCGGCGCCGTTTTTTGATTCAGGTCGTATCTGGCTGCTGTTCCCCGATGGCGACGTGGTGTGGGTCGGTGGGGTCACCGGACTTTACGCAATTTCTGTCGACTCGTTGAACGTCGTGCAGGTCCTTCCCGCTGGCGAGCCGATACCGATGGGTGGCACCCCGATTCGCAGCATGGTGACGGCGCCGGACGGGGGCTATTGGATCGGCAGCGCGGGGGCTGGACTCGCGCGGTTTGTCCCCGGTGAAGGCGTTGTTCAGCGGTTTATGAATGAGCGCGGCAATCCGCGGTCGCTGAGCGACAATGTCGTACGCGCGTTACACATGACGGACGAGGGTGACCTCTGGGTCGGTACCTTGAACGGGCTGAACCGCATCCGCCGCGCCGATTTGGCGGCAGGCAACAACCACTTCGAACTGTATTCGGTCGCCGACGGCCTGCCCAACAACACGGTCTATGGCATTACGCCGGATGGCCTGGGTCAACTCTGGTTGACGACCAACCAAGGCCTTTCACGGTTCGACCCAGATACTGGCACGTTCGAGAATTTCACGGTCGCCGACGGACTTCCCTCGAATGAATTCAACGGCGGCGCTGAGTTACGGGCACGCGATGGCCGCCTTTATTTCGGTGGTGTCGACGGCGCCACCATCGTGCGTGAGGGCGGCCTGGCGCGCAACGACGCCGTACCGGAGGTGCTGATCACTGGCATCTCGCTCGGCGGTCGCCCACTCGCCGTCATTGACGAAGAAATCAAAGTGCCGTTCGGTACCAACGATCTCGATATCGAGTTCGCGGTGACCGATTATTACCAGCCCGAGAAGAACGCCTTCCAATATTGGTTGCACGGCGCGTCCGACGAGTGGCGTTCCATCGACCAGCGGCGGATGTCGTTCAATCGACTGGCGCCCGGTCGCTACCGGTTCGAAGTTCGCGGTAGCAATAACGATGGGGTCTGGTCTGCACAAACCGCCAGCGTTGAATTCACCGTGCTGCCGCCGCCCTGGCGTAGCGCGATTGCTTATATGCTTTACGCGAGCCTCCTGCTCGCGGCATTAATTCTCTACCACCAGATGCAGCGCCGCCGCTTGGCTCGCCAGGAAGCATTCAACCGTGAACTCAGCAGCGCCTATTCTCTGGCGGAGGCGAACCATCAAATGGCGCTGCACTACGCGCAGTTCGACCAATTGACTCAGTTACCGAATCGTACGGCGCTGTTGGAGATTCTGGGGCGTCAAATGCGACAAGCCGCGTCCGGCGATCGTCGACTCGGGGTGCTGCTCATCAACGTCGATCGCTTCCAGCGCGTCAATGATTCCTACGGGCATGCGCTCGGTGACCGCGTGCTCAAGACCATCGCCGAGCGCTTACAGACCCTCGCGACGAACAACGATTGCTTGGCCCGGGTTGGTGTTGATGAGTTCGTGTTGTTGGCAGAGATGAAGCCCGAGGAAGACCCGGGTGTGTGGGTCGTCCAGCAAGCAGATGCCATCAATCGGGTCATCGGTGAGCCATTCGACTTCCAGGACCCTCCGGTCGTCATGAGCGCCAGCGTCGGGTGCGGCCTCTACGACGGCGGCACGGAATCGGCATCGGATGTGCTTGGATTCGCCGGCATCGCTTTGCACAAAGCCAAGGAGCGGCAGGACCACCGCGCGCTCTGTTACGACCCGGCGATGACGCAATCGGTCCGCCAACACCTCACGCTTGAGGCGCGCATTATCCGGGCCTTGGAAGCCGGCGAATTTTCGGCGCAGTACCAGCCGCTGGTGAGCGTCAAGAACCGGCAGCTAAAAGGCTGTGAAGCGCTGATCCGTTGGTTTCCGCCCGGCGGTGATCCCGTCTTCCCTGACCAGTTCATCCCGGTCGCGGAGAAAAGCGATCTGATCGTCGAAATCGGAAACTGGATGATTCGACACGTCTGTGAACAACTCAGTGCGTGGGGTAATTTTCATCCGCGCGATGTGCCGATTGCCATCAACGTCTCAATGCGTCAACTCCGAAGTGGAACGCTCGTGCCGGCACTGCGATCAGCGTTGGCGGATTTCGGCGTACCGCCCGCCGCGTTGAAAGTCGAAATTACCGAGAGCGCGATGATGGAGAACGTCGAGGACACAGCGGAACAACTGATGGAGGTCAGGCAACTCGGCATCGACATCTCGATTGATGATTTCGGTACCGGATTCTCGTCGTTGAGTCACCTCAAGCTGCTACCCGTCACTGAGCTGAAAATCGACCGCAGTTTCGTGATGGACCTGGAGAGTAGCGCGGATAGCCGCACGATCGTGACGTCAATCGTGCGACTCGCCCACGAGATGAACCTGCGAGTGGTGGCGGAGGGCGTCGAAGACGAGCCCGCGCTCGCGTGGCTTACCCGCATCGGTTGTGACCTCGCACAGGGCTACCTATTTTCGCGTCCGCTCACCGCTGAAGCGCTGGTGGCGAATCGTTGGATTCAACCAGGGTGACGTCGTTTGACGAGGTCCTCGACGACCGCGGGGTCCGCGAGCGTCGTGGTGTCGCCGAGCTGTTCGACTTCGTTGGCGGCGATCTTTCTCAAGATTCGTCGCATGATTTTTCCGGACCTCGTCTTGGGTAGACTCGGCGCCCACTGAATCACGTCCGGGCTCGCAATCGGCCCGATTTCCTTGCGCACGAACCCGACGAGTTCGTCGCGCAGCGTGTCGCTCGCGTCGGTGCCCGCCATCAAGGTTACGAACGCGTAAATGCCCTGGCCTTTGATGTCGTGGGGGAAACCCACCACCGCAGCTTCGGCGACGGCTGCGTGCAACACCAGCGCGCTCTCGATTTCCGCGGTCCCGAGCCGGTGGCCGGACACGTTCAGCACGTCGTCGACGCGGCCGGTAATCCAGTAGTAGCCGTCTTCGTCACGGCGCGCGCCGTCGCCGGTGAAATAGAGGCCGGGGTAGGTCTTGAAGTAGGTATCGATGAAGCGCTGGTGGTCGCCGTACACGGTGCGCATCTGGCCGGGCCATGGATGCTTGATCACGAGGTTGCCGCTCGTCGCGCCGTCGAGCTCGGCGCCTTGTGCGTCGACGATGGCGGGCTGCACGCCGAAGAACGGTAGCGTGGCTGAGCCGGGCTTCGTATCAATCGCATACGGCAGCGGGCTGATCAAAATCCCGCCGGTCTCGGTCTGCCACCAGGTGTCGACGATCGGGCAGCGGCCGTCGCCGACGACGCGGTGATACCAGTTCCACGCCTCTGGGTTGATGGGTTCGCCGACTGTACCTAGTATTCTCAATGACTTACGA
>CAYXYM010000067.1:0-12983 GCA_964469285.1 uncultured Gammaproteobacteria bacterium
TGGCGGTCATCCGCGATGCGCTCCAACGCGACCTGCCGCTGCTCGGGATTTGCCGTGGCGCACAGTTGCTGAACGTATGCCGAGGCGGCACCCTTTTCCAGGACTTGCGACCACGGAGGCGCCTTACCTCCCACCGGCGGACCGTGCTGCCGCTGAAGACGCTGTGCGTTGACGACGACACGGGCCTCGCTCGCCTGTTCGGGCCGGCGAACATCAAAATCAACAGCCTGCACAACCAGGCGATTGACCGCCTTGGTACCGGTTTGCGCATCGCCGCGCACGACCTCGACGGTATTGTTCAGGCGATTGAGGACCCGGCCGCCCGATTTCTGCTCGGCGTACAGTGGCACCCGGAATTCCTGATCCTGTTCCGGCGCCAAAGGCGCCTGTTCGAAGCGCTGGTCGGGTACGCACGAGACGCTTGACATCGACAATCATTTCGATATTATTCGAAATATGAAAACAAAAGATGCCGTCGATGCCCTCTCTGCGCTCGCCCACGAACAGCGCCTCCGCGTATTCCGCCTGCTTGTGGAGGCCGGGCCTGAGGGCCTGCCGGCGGGCCGCATCGGCACGAAACTGCGCAGCGCGCCATCGTCGTTGTCGTTCCACCTAAAGGAGCTCGATCATGCGGGGCTCGTTACCGCGCGACAGGACGGACGCTTCGTGATCTATTCCGCGAATTACAAGTCGATGGACGCGCTCGTCGGGTATCTGACCGAAAACTGCTGCGAGCACTCGTCATGCGCGAGCTGAATCTCGACTACGATCAGATCGTCCCCCCGAAGATCGTCGGCCATGCGCCGCGCATCCTGCTGCTCTACGGTTCGCTGCGTGAACGTTCGTACAGTCGTTATCTCACTGAGGAAGCCGCGCGGCTGCTCGACCATTTCGGTGCCGAAACACGCATTTTCGATCCGCATGGCCTGCCGCTCCCGGACGCGACGGCCGCCGACCATCCGAAAGTCCAGGAATTACGCGCGCTGTCGTTATGGTCGGAGGGCCAGGTTTGGTGCAGCCCCGAACGGCACGGCAACATGACCGGCGTCTTCAAGAGCCAAATTGACTGGATACCGCTCGCCACGGGTGCAATCCGCCCGACGCAGGGCCGGACGCTCGCCGTGATGCAGGTCTCTGGCGGCTCACAGTCGTTCAACGTTGTGAACGCCCTGCGCGTGCTCGGCCGCTGGATGCGGATGATCACCATCCCCAACCAGTCGTCGGTGCCCAAGGTCTACCAGGAATTCGACGACGCCGGCCGGATGCGGCCGTCGCCCTACTACGACCGCGTGGTCGACGTAATGGAGGAACTCGTTAAGTTCACGCTGTTGACGCGCGGAATTTCAGGTCAGCTCACCGACCGCTATAGCGAGCGGAAAGCGAACGCCGAGGCCGCCGCGCCGCGAGCCAAAGCAGGCTGAGCAATACAACGAGGGCGCCGATGCCGAATGCGCCGCCGCCACCGCTGCCACCCCCTGCCTTGCCGGGGATGACGACCTCACCAATCGCCGGTGTCCCCAGGCGCGCACCGTCCGACGGATTATTGAGCACGACGAGGATGCTCACCGCGTTGCCGCTTTCTGCCGCGCGGATGTTCGTGATCGTAATCGTACGCGGCGTCGTATCGCCGGCCGCCCAGGTCAGCGTCCCACTCACTGGTGTGTAGTTGACACCCGAATGCGCGCTGCCGCCCATCGTCGCGTAATCGACTTCCACCGCAACGTTGGTCAGGCCCGTTCGCTGCACCGTGAGCGTCGCGGTGGCCCCGGACGCAGTGATCTGCGGAGACGAGAACGAAAAAATGCTCGCCGGGGCGAGGTCACCGAGCGAAACCGGTGTCTCGACAAACACATCGGGAAGGTTCGCGGATGAAACGCGCAGTTGATAGCCGGGGCCCGCGTCCAAGGAAGCTGGAATGTGGACCGTCATCTCACCCGTCGGCATTGACTCGTCCGTCGCGAGTGCGGCAACACGCGTTCCGTTTCGGTACAGGCCGATGTCGAAGTGTGTCCCAAGCACGCCGAACCAATCGAACGCGATGTCCGCGGTCGCATCGCGCGTGAACTCAGTCGGCGGGTCAATGAACTCGATGCTCTGGTCGGTCAGCCAACGCGCGATGTAATGCCGGGTTTGCTCGAGCGTGCGCGCATTGTCACTGACGCCGTTGACACCGCACGGCTCCCCGTCGCAGTCGAGCGCTGGGTCGGAGAAGCGCGCGACCAGCGTGTCCGCGCCGGCCCAAGCCATCACGGTGCCTTCATCGTCGTCGAGCAGATGGGCATGGGCATACGCATACGTTCCACTCTGCCCCTCGCCCGGTTCATGCGCCGCGCCGAGGTTGTGGCCAATCTGGTGGGCGAGCATCAGATCTGAGCATTCGTCGCCGACCGAGACCACCGAGTAGCCGAACGCCTCGTCATAGCACTGGGCGTCGTCACCGCACACCGGCAGACGCGCGGCGCCGCAGCTGCCGTGCGAGGTTTGATAAGGCCTCAACAGGGTCACGAAGTGCGCGTCTAGCGAGTAGCGCCAGTCCTCGGTATCGCTCGGAAGTTGCAGAAAATTGAGCGCCGTCTCGTTGTCTACAGAGTCACTGATTTGCGTAAGCTGGTGGGCAACGAGGTTCAACTCAATCATCGTGCCGCTCTCGACGAACGCCTCGTTGGCTGTCGCGAAAAGATTATCGAGATACGCCGTCCACTCCGCGCTCGTCATGCCGGCCCGTGTGTCCTCGGTGTAACGAACGAGCACATTCAGCACGGTCGGATCCGTATGGTCTTTTTCGATAGCCCGCATGGGACCCGTGCGGCGCTGCGCGCTCGGACGTGTATCCACGAGCGCTTGCGTGACTGGCGCAGTCTTCGCCCACGCGACCGCGTTCCATGCGCCGTCGCCCGGCGACAAGTGGAATTCCCCCTGCGGCGTGAGGAGCGTGCCGAACACACCGGCGGACTCGTTGCCCGTCAGCATCACGACGTAGCCATCGCGCCCAGCGCCGGTGATACGCCCGCGCCAGGTCACGTTGCCGCTCGCGTGCTGCTTGCGCGGCTGGACGACCACGTCGTACGTCGCGCCGTCAGGCAGCGTGAGACGGGTTACCGCGCCTTCCGGCAAGTCAAACACGGCCGGATTGATCGCGTTCGGCGACTCGAAAATCGGGACCGCGAACGCCGGCGTCGTGGCGAGCGCGACCGTCAGCACAACGATAATGTTTAACCGGTTCATGGCGAAATAATAACCTGAGTCCTGACTACCACACCACTTGAGCCCGGAGGCCTAGCGCGTGGCCGTCATGGTCGCCGACGCCGTATGGGCTGACCGCCGTGGCGCCCTCGACATCGAAATACACCCAGTTCGCGGTGAACCGGACCGCGTCGGTCGCATACCAGTTCAGCCCGAGCGTCACATTGTTTTGGGCGCCGCCAGCCACGGCGCCATCGTCGAGGTCGAGGGACGAATATCGCAGCGCGAGCTCGAACGCGCCCTTGCCGCCGTCACCGACCGGGCTGGCCGGCTGCACGGTTCCGAAGGTGCCGTTTCGGGCGGTGTACGGCCGGCGCTCGCCCGTAATGAACCAGCTCGCGAACACATACGCGCCGTCGAAGCTCGCGTCGCCCGCTGCGAGGTCGACGCTGCTGCGGATGTACTCGGCCTGCAGCGACAAAGGTCCGCGGACCGCGGCAAACTCCATCCCGAGCGCGGCAGTCGCATCAGCATCCAGCGCACCGGTGTCGACGAGCCGCGTCGAGAAAATCCGCGCCTCCGGCCGCTGGCGAACGCGCAATGCCTGATCGCCGAGGCGCTTGTAGAAGCCGCTCACCCCAAAGTGCACGAGATCGGAATCGTTGCGCACAGGTGAGAAAGTCGTGCGCGCTGCGAGCCCAACCCCCTCGTCGCCGTCGACCACCGTGCCCGGCGTTTCACCAAACAGCGTCGCACCAACGCTCCAACCGTCGCCGCCGGTCGCGACCGCCGCGCCGAGCGTCTCGCTGAACGCGAATACATTCGGCGAGGCGCGTTCCAGGAAGGTTGCTTTTGGCAACCCAATCAGGTTCTCGAGCGAGAAGGCGGGCTTCAGGTTGCCGACGGTCACCGTCGCCCGCCCCCAACCGGTGAATTGCAGGTAAGCGTCCTTTATCGTCGCGCGGTCGCCGGCAAAGTCCGCCTCGAGCTTGTACGAAATCGTCGGCGCGACCTCACCCGTCACGCCAATTCGCGCGGCGCGCACCTCGGTGCCTGTCGGGTAACCATCGCTGGTGCCCCACGCTTCGACCATCACGCGCCCGCGTAGCGAGGGGTCCGACTGGGCGGCGGCGGGCGCAACCACGGTGACAAGAACTGCGACGATAAGTACACGAATCATTTGTTCACTCCTTCCAGAACCATAGCGGCGGCAATGGCCGCTCGCGCGGCCAAATTTCGTTCAGCGTGGCGCCGTCGTAGAGACGGCCATTTTTCATTACGGATTCGATCTCGCGTGCATGACGAATGTCGACGCGCGGGTCGCGCGTGAGGATGACGAGGTCGGCAAATTTTCCCGGCGCGATCGCACCAAGGTCAGCCGTTCGGCCGATGACCCCGGCAGAGCCGCGCGTCGCGAGCGCGAGCACATCCGACGCGGACAGCCCACCGGCCGCGAGCGCCTCGAGCTCCCAGTGATACCCGATGCCGTGGAACTCGCTGTGGCTGCCGACGCCGACGAGCGCACCGGCCGCGCGCAAGCGCGCAACGTCGCGTGCCTGCCGCGGATACAGATATTGGTCATCGCGCAGCACCGTCACGCGCCGCGTCTTCTCGTCAAATACGGTACGCGGTAAAAAACGTGCGGCTTTTGGGTCTGCCTGCAGCGCGTCCTGCAGAATCATCCGCCCGATGTACGCCGACGAATCGCTGATGCTCAGCGTCGGCGTGTACCCCGTACCGCTCTCCGCGAGCAGCGTGACGACATCGCGACCCAGACCGACGGTCGGCAGCGCGTGTTCGACGCCGGCGAATCCGTCAAGCACCTGGGTGATGCTCAGCTTGAAGTTTCCCGCACCCTCTGTTGTCGGCATCAGGCCAAGCTCGGCCGCCGCCGACGCAAACCACTGGCGCTGGCGCCGATTACCGACGCGGTATTGCTTTACGTTGGTGACCCGATAGTGGTCCCGGTAGCGCGTGAGCACGTTGACAACCTCGTCGCGCGACTGGAAGTCGTTGAACGAGAACACGCCCGGGCCCGTCGAGAACGTGCGCAGGCCGACCGCCATACCCGCGGCGATCATGTCCTGGTAGACGAGCATGTCAATCGTCAGCGTCGAAACGTCGAGGCCGGACGTAACCCCGTACGCGAGGTTCGCGAGCACGCTGTACGGTTGGCGTTCAAGCACGCCGCGGCGGATGTCCGCCCAATGCGCGTGCGTGTCGATGAGACCAGGGATTATGAAGCGCCCACCCACGTCGCGTACCGGTGCGCCGGCCGGGACGGCGACGCTGCCGCGCACCCCGACCGCTGCGATGCGGTTGCCGACGATGAGGAGATCGGCATCCTCGATGACACCGTCATCGAACATCGTGATGACGGTCGCGCCGCGTAACACGACGGCTTCATCATGGCGGTCGCGCGGCACCTCCACGACGGCGGGGTAAGCGTCCGCGCCGCGGTAATACGTCGACCCAACCGCCCAGACCGGCGCGTTGCCTTGCGTGCTCCAGCCGATGAAGTCGGCCCCGATGTCGGTGAGGCGCGTGACACCGTTGTCGGTGACGTCGATGTCCACGACCTCATCGCCGCGCGCGGGCAGCGGCAGCAGGTACGCCTGCGACCGGATTTCCGCGAGCACGCGCGTGCCGTCGGCGTTCACGCGCACGGACTTTACCGGGGTCCGGCTTTCCTCGAAGTAATACGGCGGGCCGGTGATGCGTGCGTGCACGGCGTATTCGGTGCCGTCCGCCGCCATCGATGCGAGTCCATCGGCGCCATACTGATACACGCGGTCATCCACGAACTGCGCGGGCCCGCCGAACGACCCCGACCGCAGAACGCGCGGCGCGCCACCACGAACCGGCAGCGAGATGAGTTCCGCATGGCGGAACGGCCCGTACTCCATCGTGACCCGTACGCGTTCGTGGTGGCTGGAGCGCAGTGCGAGGATGCGGCTGCCGTCCGGCGTGAAAACCGGGTCCGTGTAGTAAGCCGCGTCGGACGTGATGCGCTCGGGACGCCCGCCCTCGGCGCGAACCCGCCACACGTGGCCGCCGTCACGCGAATCCCAAGTCACGTAGGTGAGCCACCGCCCGTCGGGTGACCACGAGGGCTGGAACGCCGGCAAACCGTCGTTGGTCACTCGTCTCGGGACGGCACCTTCTTCAAGCGCCATTGTGTACAGGTGCGTAAGCGCGGAAAACGCGATCTGCGTGCCGTCCCGCGACTCGGTCGGCGCTTGGACCAAGCGCGCGCGCACCGGGCCGTCGTCGATTGGAATCTCGCGTCGCAACGAGGAGCCAAGCCCGAGTTCGACCGGTGCATCGAACGAAATTGGCGCGACGCGCGCGCTCGCGACATCCACGCGGTACAACTTCGCATCGCGCGTGAACACGATTGCGCGCCCATCCGGTGTGAATGAGAAACGCGGCGCAACGTCCATCGTCGCCCATGCGTCCTGTTGATCGAGCTGAATCGGATACACGAGTTCGCGGTCGGCGCCCGTACTAAGGTCGCGCACGCGCAGGTTCGATTCACCACTGCGTCGCGACGCATACGCGAGCAATTGGCCGTCCGGCGATATCGCCGGTCGTGAAGCGCCGTCGCTCGTCGAGATGGCGGGCTCGACGGCGCCGGACGCGAGGTCGCGGCGTACGATTTGCCACGGCCTGGGTTCGCGCGGGTAATGGCCCGCGCGGGATGCATAGTAGAGATACCGGCCGTCCGGCGACGGCGCGGCGCCAACGGCGCTCGTGCGCTGATTGGCCGGCAACGTGGAATCCGCGGGGTCCTCGGTGATGCGTCTGCCGCCGTCTACATCGTAGCGCCAGATTTCCGCGGCACCGACCGCCGGCAGGATGCGCGACACGAAGACCGCCGCGCCGTCGGCGCTCCACGCGGGCGACATGAATTCCGTGTTGTCGTCGAGGTGCGAAAGTTGGCGCAGGTCGGACCCGTCGGCCGACGCGGTCCACAGGTTTTCGTTGCCGTCGCGGTCGCTGATGAACGCGATGCGGCGACCGTCGGGGGACCATACCGGCTGCGACTCAAATGCCATGCCAATCAGCAAAGGCGTCGCGTCACCGCCGCCCACTCGGACCGTATAGAGGTCGCCGAGCAAATCAAAGATGATGCGCCGCCCGTCGGGCGACACGTCCACGGACATCCAAGTGCCTTCGGCTGTCGTGAACGACAACGACCGCGCCGGCTCGAGCGGCAGCGCCGCCGAAGACACGACGGGGATCGAGAGCGCAAGCAAACAAACCAACCGCTTCACGCCATCGACCCCCTTCATGTCCCAATCAGAATGAGCGCGTCACCGTCCCCACGATGGACCGCCCGGTCCCGTAGAAACAATCCGCGACGCTGCTGCAGCGGGCGACGTATTCCTTGTCCGCGACGTTGCTCGCGTTCAAGGCCATCCGCCACTCGCCGAAATTGTAATGGACCTGCGCGTCGAAGAGCGTGACCGCGTCGGTTTCCCACTGATTCGCCGGGTCGCCGTAGCCGTCACCGACGTAACGCGCGCCGGCGCCGAAACCGACACCGACCAACGGACCGGTCGGAATTACGTAGTCGGCGAGTAGCGAGAAGGTATTGACCGGCACCATCGGTAGGCGTTGCCCGAGGTTGGCCCCCGTGCTCTTCGTGACTTCCGAGTCAGTGTGCGCATACGCCGCGTGCAGGCTCAGGCGCTCGCGCCAGCGCGCGACCATTTCGAGCTCCAGGCCCTGCACCTCGACTTCACCCGCCTGCACACTGAAGAACAGATTTACGGGGTCGGGTGTGAGCACGTTTTCCTGCACGAGCTTGTACACGGCAATCGAGCCGAAAAACCGCAGGTCGGCAGTGCGGTTGCGGTCCGAGTACTTGACGCCGAACTCCGCCTGCTCACCGCTGGATGGCTCGAAGCGGTTGCCGTTGAAATCCGCACCGGGCACCGGTTGGAACGAACGCGCAATCTGCGCGTATGGCGCGAAGCCGTTGTCCATTAGATAGTTGACGCCCGCGCGGTAGCTGAACTCGCTGTCCTTCACGCTAGCCGTATCTTCGGTGCGCACCCAGTCCTGGCGGCCGCTGAGTGTCACGACCCAGTCGTTGAACCGGATCTGATCCTGCAAGTAGACGCCGGTCTGCTTTTGCACTGTGTCCCCGAACGGGAAGAACGTAGGTGTCGGCATCGGCGCACCGTACACCGGGTTGAACACGTCGATTGACGGTACCGCGGCGAAACCGAACTCGGACTCGAGCGTGTAACGTCGGTAATCGATACCGCCGAGGAATGTGTGCGTGACACCACCACGCTCGAGCACGAACTTCGCACGGGTATCGACGTTGAACGAATCGACGTCCTCGTTGAACGGGAAATCCGAGCGATTCACCGTCCGGAAGTCATCGGGGGTGCCGTCGAAATCCGCGTCGACGAAGCCGACACCATAAATCGTGCGCGACTCCACCGACGAACTGAAGTACTTCACGTTCTGCTGCAGCTCCACGCCGTTCGCAAGCGCGTGGCTGAGCTCGTAGCCGAATGCGTACTGATCACGGTCGTAGAAGTTCACGCCGGGCTCGCCCAAGTTGCGCCCGACCGGAATCACGCCATTCGGGTTCGGCAGCGCCGTACCGTGTGCGGGCAGGAAACCCGTCGACACGTTGTCGATTTCGTCGCGCTGGAAATAACTGAGCAGCGTGATTTGGGTCGCGTCGCTGAACTCATAGGTCAGCGCGGGCGCGACGTACAATCGCTCTGAGTCCATGAAATCAACTTGCGTACCGCGGTCACGGTACAACGCCGTGAAGCGACCCGACGCCGCGGCGCCAATCGGGCCGGTCACGTCTCCGTTGACCTGCTTGTGGCTGTGGTTGCCGAGCTGGCCGCCAAATTCACCGCTGAACCGGTCTTCGGGCCGTCGGCTCGTCATGTTCACGATGCCGCCCGGGGGCGTCTGGCCGTACAGAACCGACGACGGTCCTTTGAGCACATCAACGGCTTCGAAGCCGTACAGGTCGGTGCCCACGTTCGCAACCGACCCAATCGGGGCCTGCAGACCGTCGATGTACTGGACCGGCTGGAAACCGCGCAGCGTCAGCCAGTCGTAGCGCTCATCCGGGCCGAAGTTCTCCCCGAGCACACCGGCGGTGTAGCGCACCGCCTGCTGCAAGCTCGTCCAACTCAACAAATCGATCTGGTCGCGTGAAATAACGGTCACGGACTGCGGCGTCTCGATCAACGGCGCATCAGACTTGGTCGCCGTCCTGCTGCCGGTGGAAACGTAATCCGGCGCCTCGACCGTGATTGCGCCCTCGTACGATGATTCCTCGTCCTGCTCTTGGGCGACCGCTGCGCCGGTCGCCGTACCTAGACAGAACGCTACCGCTCCAATTAATTGTTTGCGCATTGTGTCGCCCCCTTACCCGTTGTTTTGCCTGAGCCACGCCGCGGTGTCGTTGAGCGCGCGTGCGCTGACATCCGCGATTGATACCGCTTCGAGAAAGCTGTGCGTCGCGCCTGGATACACGCAGGCCTCGACATTGACGCCGGCCGCGCGTAGGCGGTCGGCCATGAGTTCGTTTTGCTCGGAGAGCAGGTCGCACTGCGGAATCGCCATGAACACCGGCGGCAGGCCAGCGAGATCGGCGCGCGCCGGACACACCAGCGGATTTTCGAGGTCGCGTGCATCCCATGTGTAATTGCGCCAAAACACATCCATTTCGTCGCTGCCCAGCATGTAGCCCGGCCCACCAAAGCGGTGGGCATCCGCCGAGCAATGCGCGTCATAGGCGCCGTAGTTCAGAACGAGCCCATGCGGCAATTCATCGCCTTCGTCGCGCAGCGTAAGCGCACACGAGAGCGCGAGATTCGCGCCAGCGGAATCACCGCCCACGCTGATGCGCGTGCCGTCGACACCGAGATCGGCCGCGACCTGCCGAGCCCAGCGCACCGCGTCGACCACTTGATGCAACGCGACCGGAAACTTCGCTTCCGGCGACAGCGCGTAATCCACGCCGAGCACGGCGATGCCCCCGCGGTCTGCGTATTCGCGCATCACGCGGTCGTGCGTATCGATGCTGAAGAACGTCCAGCCGCCACCGTGCAGATAGACAAGCAATGGCATCGCACCATCGCTGTGCGGCACGAGCAGCCGCGCGTTCACCGCGCCGTAACGCGTCGGCACTTCGAGGTCCACGCTGCGTGCCATCTCGGGGCCACCGGCGACCCACCGTCGGCGCACGTGCTCCAAGTTGCGCCGGGCCTCCGGGTACGGAATCGCGTGGGGATCCGGATGGCGCGCCCCATCGGCGGCCACCGTCTCCACGAATATCCGGATATCTGGGTCCAGATCGCGCACTCGCCGCTCCATTGCCATCGAGATGCCACAGGTTTATAAGAACCCTATGAGGGCTGCAGTCGCAGGTGGAGCGAAAATCGTCGCGTTCGGGCCAACCGGCCGCAGCACGCGAGGCATCGATTATCAGGACGTGCCGCGCCCGGTGGCCGCGCTCGCCGATGAGTATCCAGACGGCTATTACGACCCGCCGCACTCGCACCGCCGCGCGCAACTCGTGTATGCGTCAGCTGGGGTGATGTCGGTTACGACGCCGACGGTCAGCGCTGTCGTGCCGCCGCAACGCGCGGTGTGGGTGCCGCCTGGGATGGTGCACGACGCGCGATGCCGCGGTGCCGTGTCGGTGCGTACGCTGTACGTGGACGCATCGGCGCGCGACGGCTTGCCGACGACCTGCAGAGTGCTCGAAGTCTCCACGCTGCTGCGCGAGCTGATCATCGAGGCGACGCAGGTGCCGGTTGAATACGATGAGGCCGGGCGCGACGGCCGGATGATGCAGCTGTTGCTCGACGAAATCGTGTCGACGCCCGTCGCACCGCTACACATCCCGATGCCTGACCACCCGCAGCTGCTGCGCGTCTGCCAGGAAATGCTTGCGGACCCTGCTCACAAAGAGACGCTCGACGATTGGGCAGCGAGTGCGAACATGGGGCGGCGTACTTTCACGCGCCTGTTCCGCCGCGAAACCGGGATGAGTTTCGCGGCGTGGCGGCAGCACTTGAGACTGATGGAAGCGCTGTCCCGGCTCGCGGTCGGCCAACGCGTCACGAGCGTCGCGTTTGACGTCGGTTACAACAGTTCGAGCGCGTTCACCGCGATGTTTCGCCGCACGTTCGGCGCAGCGCCCGCGCGCTACTTCTCTTCCGCGAATTCCGTCATCCAGTCGTGAAGCTCGCGTTGTCCGGTCCGCTCGAGGCCGGTCATGATGTCGGCAAACACGTCCGGGCGCTCGTCCTGCCCAAGCTTGAATTTCTCGCGCGTCTCAACGATGCGCGCGTCAAAGCCGGCGACGTTGCGCGACAGCGCCGCGTAACGATGCGCGGTTTCTTCGACCGTCCACGCGTTCGCACGACCGCCCTCCATCGCCTGCACGAGATCCTCCAAGTGCGCGCGCACACGCTCGGGTTCATCGAAGAACTCAATCTCCACCAGAAACTGCGCGCTTGCGTAGTTCCACGTCGGCGCTTGCGTGCGATCGGCCATCCATGATGGCGAGATGTAGCCGTGTGGCCCACGAAACAGGATCGCGGCGCGTGGGTCTTCCGTAAGCAATTTCACCTGATCGTTCCGGCGCGCGAAATGGCCCATGAGCTGCACGACGCGGCCTGACTCGTCGGTGACGGCGCGGATGGGGAGCAGCGTCGCGCGGAAGGTTTCGCCGACGCCGGACACGACCCACGCGAGCGGCGCGGCCTCAAGCAGACGGGCGGTATCGGCCGCCGTTCTAGCCCCGAATGTCGACATACTGTTCTCCTGGAGCGATACCGCACAGAGCGGCCCGGTCTGCGGCGATTAGGCTTGGACCATGGCCGTGACCGCAGTCGACCCAATCAAGATTATATTCGCGATTCTTTTACCGCCCGTCGGAGTGTTCCTCGAGGTCGGCCTGAAGGGTCATTTCTGGCTGAACATTCTGCTCACGCTGCTCGGCTTCATCCCCGGCATCATCCACGCGCTCTACGTTATCCTCAAGCACTGACCGGCCGCGGCGCGGTCGTTATGCGCAGCGACACGTCGTCCGACACCTGCATTGAGTTGCCCGACCAAGCGGCGCTTGCGTTGCCGAGCGAGGCAGCGATTTCCATTCCCTTCTTCTTCAGCGTGTCGGTCTCTTCCGGACCCGCAATTAACTTTTTGACGGACTCGCCGGCCGCGTCCCGCTCGGGACCTGCCTGCTCCAACCAGAACAACTGAACGGTGCTGTCGGTCATACGCCACCCCCCGCTATCACGCGCTTTAGAGAACACAGTGTAGCGAAGTCTGATTGACATACCTTTTACTGCTATGTATTGTGCCGCTAGGTATGAACATCAACAAAGACCTCATCGCCGCGTCGTCGACCCCGCTGGTCCTCGCCATCCTCGCTGAGGGCGACAGCTACGGCTACGCAATCCTCCAGCGCGTGCGTGAGTTATCTGGCGGTCGAATGGCGTGGACGGACGGCATGCTGTATCCCGTTCTGCACCGGCTCGAGCGTCTCGAGTACATCAAAGCCCGCTGGGAAGTCGCAGAGACGGGGCGGCGGCGCAAGTATTACGGCATCACCGCCGGCGGCCGCACGCAACTCGCCGAGGAGCGCCGGCAATGGCAGGCGGTCCATGACACGTTACGCGGTATCTGGCGATTCACGATTGCGGCGCCCGCCGCGCCACTTTTACAGGGAGCTTGAGCATGGGTGTCCTCGAGGAACAAATTGACCAATGGCGCACGTATCTACGCCGCCGCCAAGCGAT
>CAYXYM010000068.1:0-2964 GCA_964469285.1 uncultured Gammaproteobacteria bacterium
GTGCGCGGGCACGATTCCGTGGACCCTGCTGTGCGGGGTGACGGAGAGGGTGCGGTTGGAGTACCTCGACGCTACTTGATTAAGTAGAAGCCCATTTTGACATTCGCCAACTCAATGACGTCGTTGTCGGCGAGTTGGTGGGCCTGCGGGCCGATCGGCTTGCTGTTGACGGTCGGCGGGCCTTGGCCTTCGCCGCTCTCCACCGGGACGATGAAGAAGCCGTCTGCGCGTCGGGTCAAAGCAGCGACCTGAACGCCGGGTCGGCCGAGCGTGGTCAGCGCTTTCGTCAGCTCGAGTTCCTTGCCCTTTGCGCTACCCGACAACACTTGCAGCTTGCCGCGCGGGAGGCCGACCGGTTTCGCGTCGGACGCTGCCGAGGCACCAGCCGCTGCCGCTTTTGCGGCGGGCGGCCGGATGATCATGGTCTTTTCGAAGTCGTCGTCGTCGGCTTCGCCGGCCGTCGCCTGGAACTTCAACTCGTGGCGGCCAATCGTGATGACATCGCCATCGGCGAGCGCGTGCTTCTTGACGACCTTGCCGTTCACAAACGTACCGTTCGTGCTGCCCAGGTCTTCGATGAATGAATCGTTGAGAATCGTCAGAATGGCGGCGTGACGACTCGACGCAGCCTTATCGTCCACGTGGATGTCGTTCTCGGGCAGGCGGCCGATCGTGCACCGCTCCTTTTCGAGAGTGATCTCGCCCAGCGAAGTGCCGTCCAGCGATATCGTCAGCTTGCCCATCTTTCGTCAGCCCCCATGTGGACGCGTGCTCAACCGAACCAATTAGTAATCCGGTCCAGCCATCGCTTGCGGGTCACCAGCGGTTTCACCGCCTCGACCAGCACGGCTGAGATGTTGTCGCGCCCGCCGTTATTATTGGCGCGCTGCACCAACTGCTCTGCCACAGCATGAAGATTAGCACCAAAATTGCTGATGGTTAAGCCGATATCCGCATCTTCGACCATGTCGGACAGGCCATCCGAGCAGAGGAGGAGGGTGTCCCCGGCCAAAACCGGCTCTTCTGCCAGCGAAATTTCGACGGTTTCCTCGACCCCGAGCGCCTTGGTTACGAGGTTTTTGTTCAGGGAGAGGCGCGCCTCTTCGGGGGTGTAAAACCCGCGTGCGATGAGCTCTGCGAGCAGCGAATGGTCGGTGGTGACCTGCTCGAGCAGGCCCGCCCGGAGGCGGTAAAGCCTTGAATCCCCGACGTGCGCGATGGAAACGCGGTCCTCGTGGAATAAGCACGCGACGATGGTCGTGCCCATGCCCGCGCATTGGGGTTGTGTCTGGGCCGCGTGATAAATCACCGCATTCGCCTGCTGGATTGCCTCTTCGAGCAGGGTCGTCGCGGGCGCCAGCCCGGTGAACGGGTCCTCCTCGGCGCCCGCGATGCCCGCGAGGCCATCCCGGACCCAATCCGTGACGGTGGTGACGGCGATCTCGCTGGCGACTTCGCCTGCGTTATAGCCGCCCATGCCGTCGGCGACGATGGCGAGGCCGAGCGATTCGTCCCACCGGATGTGGTCTTCGTTATGGTCGCGGACCCGGCCCGCGTCGGTCAGGCCAGCGAACCTGAGTTTTTCGCTTAGACCCACAGGTCGGCCTCCTCGGAATGCAGCGCGCGCAACGCCCGTGCGAAGTCACCGCCGCGCGCGAAACGCTTCTCCGGATCCTTGTGCATCGCTCGTGCGAGTACTGCGTCAATCTCGATCGGGAGCTCGGGTCGCAGGTCGCTCGCCGCCGGCGGTTCTTCGGTCGCGATACGGTGCACCAGGGACGCCATGGAATCCGCGCGGAAGGGGAGTTGGCCGGTCAGCAATTGGTAGGCGGTCACGCCTAGTGAGTATATGTCAGAGCGCCCGTCGAACGCTTTGCCGCCCAGCTGCTCGGGCGACATGTACGACGGCGTGCCGAGTACGAGGCCGGTCCGCGTCCTGCTTGAATCCGTGATTCGCGCAATGCCGAAATCGGTAATTTTGACCGTTCGACGCGCATGCTCGTAGACGAGGTTCGCAGGCTTGATGTCGCGGTGGATGACGCCTTGCGCGTGCGCGTAGTCCAGTCCGTCCGCCGCTTGGGCGACGAGCTCAATCACGCTCGTGACCGGTAGCAACGTGCCGGGCTTCACGTGCCGCGTGAGGTCGTGGCCACGGAGCAGCTCCATCGCGATGAACGCGAGCCCGCCCGCGTCGCCGGCGTCGTAAATCGTCACGATGTGCGGATGCGTGAGCTTGCCGGCCGTCGCGGCCTCGCGGAAGAACCGCGCTTTCACCTCCGCGAGTTCCTCCGCATCGAATTCCTGCGTGAGGGCGACCGTCTTGATCGCCACGACGCGGCCGATTTTCGGGTCACGGCCGAGGTAAACGACGCCCATCGCGCCCTTGCCGATTTCCTTTTGTACTTCATAACGGCCGAGCATCTGTCGCTCGTCCGTTGTCGCCGTCTCGACCATGAGTTCCGCGCGGCGGATCCGCTGCCGGATGTCGCGGTAGTCGGCGTCCTGCGCCGCAAGGTGATGGAACACCATCGCCGCGCGGTCGAAGCGCCGCTGGCGCTCGTACTCGAGCGCGAGGTTGTACAAAAGGTCAAGCATCGAATCGTCGATCGGGCAGCGCCGGAACTGCTCGAACGCGCCGTCGAGTTCGCCCTGTCCCTGTAATGCGATGCCGCGCACGCGGTGCTCGGCGCCGGGATCGGCGATGGCCGCGCGCTGTGGACCGGCGGGCATTTCCTGTTGGGTATCGAGCAGCATCCGGATGACGAGCACGAACAGCGGCAGCGTCCCAAGTACGAACGCCGGTGTGACGACCCACGCGAGCGTCACGCTGGCCGCTGCCGCTGCCAACGCGGCCCACCAGCCGATGTGCGTGGTTCCCCGAGTCATGAGTGGCTCAAGTATAGTGCGAAGCCATGAACAAGGCGCGCAGCGAATATCAGTGCGAATCGTGCGGCGCCCGCGCGC
>CAYXYM010000069.1:0-6471 GCA_964469285.1 uncultured Gammaproteobacteria bacterium
CGTCACATCCGCCATGATCAGACTCTCGGTCAACTCAATCTCGAGGCCCGCCGCGGCATGTGGGTCGACGGCAAGCGCCTGCTCGATTTCCGCAATGAAGCTACCGCTGCGCAGCTGCAACGCAGACACGTTCACCGCGACGCGCACTGCGGTCAGGCCCGAGTCGCGCCACCGCAGGTAGTCCGCAATCGCCTTGCGCAGCGCCCAGCGTCCTACCTCGTGAATCAGCCCGGTCTCCTCGAGAATCGGAATGAACTGCATCGGCGGTACCAACCCGGTCCGCGGATCGTTCCATCGAATCAGCGCCTCGGCGCTTACGAGCTTGCCGCTCGCCAGGCCCACTTTGGGCTGGTAATGCAGCACAAACTCCTCTAGGTCGATTGCCTGGCGTAACTGGTTCTCCAGTGTCAGTTTGCCAGCCACCGCCTCGGTCATTGCCTGCGTGTAGAAGAGGTAACGTTCGCCGCCCGCCTTCGCCTTCTTCAGCGCCGCTTCGGCGTTTCGGAACAAGGCATCCGCATCATCGCCGTCCTGGGGAAAGACCGACACGCCGGCTTTCGCGGCCACGCGATAGGCGTTGTCCTCGACATGGAACGATTGATCCAGGAAAACCGCCATCAGTTTCTCCAGCAGGCGCCCCACGTCCCCTTCATGTCGGAGTTCGGGCAGCACCACCGCGAACTGGTCCGCACCCACCCGCGCGAGCAAACCAACATCTCCCGTGCTGTCGGTGAGCCACGTCGCCACCTGCCGCAGTAGCGCGTCACCCGCCGCACGGCCCAGGCTGTCGTTGAAGTTCTTGAATCGCTCGAGGTCCACCACAATAAGTGCCAGCGAATGTCCGTCGGCCGCAGAAGACTTCATATATTGCGCGACGCGCTCAAGGAACAGGTGGCGGTTTGCGAGGCCGGTGAGCGTATCGTAGTAGGCGAGGTAGTCGAGCTGGTCCTGCTTTTCGATATGGTCGATGGCGAGCGCGATGTTGTCGGCCATTTCGTTCAAAAGCTGCATCTCTTCGTTGTGAAAAAACTCCACTTCGCGAGAATAGAGTGCGAACACACCTGTTGCTACATCGGCGACTACCAGCGGCAGCAGCGCGATTGAACGGATTCCTGCATCAGCATATTGTTTGCCGAGCAGCACTCGGGGATCGGCTTGCGAATCGTTGGATACAACGGGTCGTTTGTCCCTGATCGCGCGCGCGACCATCGTGGTCGAAGCATTTTCTGGACAGGAAGTGAGCCGCTTGATAGCAGCCAGCAGTTCGGCATCCTTGCCGGCCGACGCGACCGGCTCAATCATCATCGTGTCCCGATTCACCATGCCAATCATCGACATGGGGAACCCACCGATCTCAACCGCGATCCGGCACGCTTCCTTGAACAGGTCGCCGCGGTTGCGCACGCGCACAATCAGGCCATTGATCTGGCTCAGCACAGAGTTGACCCGGTTAAGACGCTTGATGCCGGACTCGGCGCGCTTTCGCGCAGTGATATCGGACGCGACGCCGGCGATGCGCACCATCGTACCGGCGGCGTCACGCACCGGATACCCGCGGGTTTCAATCCAGCGCACCGAACCGTCCGGGCGCACGATGCGATATTCGAACTCGAACGTGCCCGCCAACAGCCCGATTCTCGTTTTCTCTTGCGATGCGGCACGGTCGTCGGGGTGCACCGCGTCGCCCCACGAGTCCGGTTCGGCATAAAGACTCTCGCGGCTACGGCCCCAAATTGCCTCATAGGCGGGGCTCACATACAACATTTGCCCGACACTGTCGCGCAGGAAGAAAACGTCGCGGATGCTCTCGGCCATCTCACGAAAGCGCGCCTCGCTCGTGCGCAGTCCCTCTTCGGCCTGCCTTTTCTCCGTGATGTCGATGTGCATGACGACCGCGCCGTTCGCGCGCTCGTCGGCGAGCGGGGTCACGCTCATCTGGAACCAGCGCTGCTCGGTCGGCGCGTGGCAAGGGTAATCGAGCGAGAAGTGCTTCGCCGCGAGCGCGAGGACCGAGCGAATGCCCGCGGCAGCGCTGCACGCTTCGGCGGCGTCCTCGCCGCGCGCCTGGTCGCAGACCTCGAGGTAGTTGATGCCGACGCCATCCTCGCCGAACCGCCGCCACGCGTCGTTCACGGAAACAATGACGCCCTGGGCATCGAGCAGGGCAATGTGGGCGGGAAGCGCGTTGAGCACCGCGGCCTGCTTCGCGGCCTCGATTCGACGCAGCCGCTCTTGGGCGGTTTGCAGCAGGAAGGTCCTGCCCTCGGCGTCGCTGACCGCGTCAACCTCGCCCGCGGTGAGAAGCTCCAGGCGCTGCCCGGTCTCGTGCAGCGTCGCGATTAACGCCGAGATTTCCTCGTGCGCGACCCCCGGAGGGGACCACGTCATACGTTTCTGCTATCGAGTCCCAAAGCGTGCATCAGGGGCAACTTCTGACTGAGGGTACCGACAATCCTCAGAGGCGCCGGGATTGGTGCAACCTTGACCAGCGTCGGTGTCATGAAAATGCCTTCAGCAAGCGCGCGCTCGGGCTCGCGAAATACGTCAACGATTTCAATCTCGTGGCAGTCCGCCAAGTACTCACGACACAGGGCGTCGAGGTTGGATGCGGCTTGCGCCGAGTTCTGCGCAGCACCGGCTACATAGAGTTGGAACCGGAATGTCTCGTGCCCTTTCATGGCGGACTCCTCTTGCCTTTGACTGCGGCGACATCAGCGCCGCGCAGCTCTTTAATACGTGAACGTCCATGCGAGAGTTCGCCCTCGCGGGTTGCGGCGGTGCGTGCAAGCAGGGACTTCTCAGTCTTCTTGGCCTCGAGCTCCACGCTCAGCGACTTCAGCTGCACCTCGAGCTCCGCCTCCTCGGCTTCGAGCCGCACGCGCTTGAGCCGCCCGGCGACTTCGGTGACCTCCGCGGACGCGCGCTCGGCGCGTTCCTTCTGCCAGCGCAGCGTGCCCATCAGCACCTCGCCGCCTGCCGCGTAGGTATCGGCGAGGGTCACGCCGTCGTCACTGAGAATCAACTCGCGTACCTGGTTCGAATGCGCAGTACCGCGCGACTTGATGATTGACAGGCTGCGGTTGCGCTCGCCCGCCTGCTCCATGTGGTTCAGGTGGATCCAGGTATCGGCGAGCTCGGAAATTTGCAGCGACGAGCCGCCTTCAATGTGAAGGGCCATTTCGTCGAGAAGGCTGCTGCACAGCAGCGTCGTCCCCTCGGCTTTCGACCAGTTGATGAGCCGCTCTGCCACGCTGTGCGCGCTCAGGTCGCTGGCGGACTTCGACCAGGCCGATACAGGGTCAATCACCACGCACCGCGCCTTGTGCTCTTTCGCCAATGCTTTGATGCGCGCAAGGTAGAGCTCGGCGCTCCCGGCGATGGTGCGTGCGGACACCATGCGAAGCTGCCCGCTTTTCTCGTATCGCGCCAGCCGGATGCCGACCGAGGCGAGGTCGCGGATGACCTCGTTCGCGTCAGAATCAAAGCTCACAAACAGCGTGCGCTCCCCGCGCTTGCAGGCGGCCTCTGCGAAGGTGCCACACAGTGTGGTCTTGGCTGTTCCGGGAAAGCCCGTGACCAGCACGCTCGCACCGCGGTAGTAGCCGCCGCCAAGCATGGTATCGAGTCGCGCCACGCCGCTCGAGACGCGCTCGTTGCTGGCTTTGAGCACGCCGCGCTCGAGCGGATGAGCGGCCGCGACCTCGACTTCGAATCCGCGATCGCCAATCAGGAACGGCGACTCGTTTTCGTCAAAGCGCGTGCCGCGGTACTTCTGGACCCGCAGGGTGCGCTGCGAGACGCCCCGCACCACGTCGTGGCTGAGG
The DNA here is from genome assembly GCA_964469285.1 of uncultured Gammaproteobacteria bacterium. Taxonomy (GTDB): domain Bacteria; phylum Pseudomonadota; class Gammaproteobacteria; order Natronospirales; family JAIVGZ01; genus JAIVGZ01. The sequence goes on from CAYXYM010000069.1 coordinate 3,825, forward strand.
ATCACCGCGCAGTCCACCATGAACTGCAGGAAGCCGAAGCGCTCCTGGCCAATCGACGAGCGCTCGTCGCCACCGGCCTTGGCCGTGATGACGGCGGTCAGTTCGTGCGCGAGCAACCAGTCGTGCAGGCGATAAATTTCGGTGCGTCGGGCGCTCGGATCGTTCAGGAGTGCGAGCATGACGTCCAGCGCATCGAAGACGATGCGCCGCGCGCCGGTCTGCGCCACCATCGCCTGCAGCGTCGCAAGCAACCCCCCGAGGTCGAATTCACCCGACAGCATCAAGTCGGCCGGAGGCTGCGCGTCAATAAAAGCGAGTTTGTCGCGTTGAAGCTCGGGGATGTTCCAGCCGAAGCTGTCTGCGTTCGCGAGGATGCGTTTCGAGTTCTCTTCGAATCCGACGAAGATGCCCGCCTCGTTTGCTGTTTGCGCGCCGTGCGCCAAAAACTGAAGCGCAAAGATGGTTTTCCCCGACCCCGGCCCGCCCAGCAGCAGCGTCGTGCGTCCGCTCGGCAAACCGCCACCGGTGATGTCGTCGAAGCCGATGATGCCGGTTGGCGTCTTGTTGGGGGATTGTTCGGTAACAACGTTCTGAAGGTTTTTCACACCGACCATCATGTACCTAATGCACGGCGCCGTTCGTGCGACAGCATACAGACAAAGCGCAGGCTAGCTCGTCACTCCCACTCGATCGTCGCTGGCGGCTTGCCCGAAACGTCGTATACGACGCGGGAAATGCCGTTGATTTCGTTGATAATGCGGCGCGATACACGATCGAGGAAATCGTAGGGCAGATGCGCCCAGCGCGCCGACATAAAATCGATCGTTTCGACGGCGCGCAGCGCAACAACGTACTCGTAACGGCGTCCGTCGCCCTGAACGCCGACCGATTTGACGGGCAGGAACACGACGAATGCCTGGCTCACCTTGTCGTACAGGTCCGCTTTGCGGAGTTCGTCGATGAAAATGTGGTCGGCGAGCCGCAGCAAGTCCGCGTACTCCTTCTTCACCTCGCCGAGGATGCGCACGCCGAGTCCAGGACCCGGGAACGGATGTCGGTATACCATCTCGTGCGGCAATCCGAGCTCGACGCCGACACGCCGCACCTCATCCTTGAACAGTTCGCGCAGCGGCTCGACCAGCTGCATTTTCATATGCTCGGGCAGGCCGCCGACGTTGTGGTGCGACTTGATCAGGTGCGAACTGCCCGAAGCGCCCGCGGATTCGATGACGTCCGGGTAGATGGTGCCCTGCGCGAGCCAGTTGATGCCCTTGAGTTTGTGCGATTCCTCGTCGAACACCTCGACGAAGCTGCGCCCGATGATCTTGCGCTTCTGCTCGGGGTCCGTGACGCCGGCTAGCGCAGACAGGAACCGCTGCTCGGCATCGACGCGGATCACGCGCACGCCCATGTGCTCGGCGAACGTCGCCATTACCTGGTCGCCCTCGTGGTGGCGCAGTAATCCGGTGTCGACGAACACGCACACGAGCTGGTCACCGATCGCTTTGTGCAGCAACGCTGCGGCCACCGACGAATCGACGCCGCCCGACAGCCCGAGCAGCACCTGGTCAGAACCGACTTTCTCGCGTATCGCGGCGACGGCGTCGTCGATGATGTTCGATGGATCCCAAAGCGGTTCGCAGCCGCAAATCTCGCGCACGAAGCGCTCGATGATGCGTCCGCCCTGCCGGGTCTGCGTGACTTCGGGGTGAAACTGGATTCCGTAATAGCCGCGCGCATCGTCGGCCATCGCAGCGCACGATTCCTCGCGCGAACGACCGGTGAGCACGAAGCCCGGCGGCAGCGTGGTGATTGAATCGCCATGATTCATCATGACTTCGAGCACCGGGCGGCCCTGGTCGTCGACCGCGTCCTCGATGCCGTCGAGCAATCGCGATGGCGCGAGTACCGTCATGCGCTCGACGCCGAACTCGCGGTGTGCGCCCGACTCAACCTTGCCACCGAGCTGCGCGGCCATGTCCTGCATGCCGTAGCAGATTCCGAGCACGGGCACGCCGAGCTCGAACACCGCCGGTGAGGTTTTCGGTTTTGCGTCGCCGACGACCGACTCGGGGCCGCCGGACAGAATCACGCCGCGCGGCGCGAATTCGTGCAAGGCATTGCCGGAGATGTCGGGCGGGCGGATTTCACAGTAGACACCCGCTTCGCGCACACGGCGGGCAATGAGCTGCGTCCACTGCGACCCGAAATCGAGGATCAGGATGCGGTGGGCGTGGATGTCCTGCGTCATTCGGTGCGGTAGTTCGGCGCTTCCTTGGTGATCGTCACGTCGTGCACATGACTCTCGCGGAAGCCGGCGCCCGTGATGCGCACGAAGGTCGGCCGCGTGCGCATCTCGTCGATGTCGCGGCAACCCGTGTAGCCCATCGACGAGCGCAGCCCGCCCATGAGCTGGTGCACGATCGCGACGAGGCTGCCTTTGTAGGGGACGCGTCCCTCGATGCCCTCGGGAACGAGCTTCTCGACTTCGTCGGTCGCGTCCTGAAAGTAGCGGTCGGACGAGCCGTGCTTCTGTGACATCGCGCCGAGTGAGCCCATGCCGCGGTAGGACTTGTACGAGCGGCCCTGATACAGCTCGACCTCGCCCGGCGACTCTTCCGTACCGGCGAAGAGCCCACCAATCATC
>CAYXYM010000070.1:0-5193 GCA_964469285.1 uncultured Gammaproteobacteria bacterium
AGGCGGATTCATTTACGTCACGCGCGGAATGCTCTCGCTGATGAATAACGAGGCGGAGCTCGCGACGGTGCTCGGCCACGAGATTGGGCACGTTACCGCACGTCATTCCGTGGCGATGATCAGCCGGCAGCAGCTCGCTCAAATTGGCCTCGGGCTCGGCTCGGTACTGAGCCCCGAAATCGCACAGCTGGGCGAGCTCGCGAGCGCCGGTCTGTCGATGCTGTTCATGAGTTACGGTCGCGACGCGGAGCGTCAGGCAGACGACCTCGGCTTCGGCTATGCGCTCGCGCAGGGCTACGATGTGTCGCAGATGACGGACGTGTTCGCTTCGCTGCAACGCATCGGCGAGGCATCGGGCCGCAGCCCGGTGCCGGCGTGGATGTCGACACACCCGTACCCGGAGGAGCGCATCGTGCGCATCCAGAACCGCCTCGCGGAAACCACACTGCCGCTCGGCGCGCGCGCAGGCGCGGATGAATACATGGCGCGCATTGACGGTTTGCCGTACGGCGAGAATCCGCGAAACGGCTATTTTGACAACACGCGCTTCATCCATCCGGACATGCGCTTCCAGGTCAATTTCCCACAGGGTTGGATGACGCAGAACATGGCGCAAGCTGTGATGGCCGGAAGTCCCGACCAGGACGCGATCGTGAAACTCTCGCTCGCTGCCGGCAGCCCACAAGAAGCGGCGGCCGCGTTCCTGGGCCAGCAGGGCATCGTGGCCGGCCCAGTGCGTGCGCGCACGATTAACGGGCTCAACGCAGCGACCGCGGAATTCCAAGCGCAGACTGAGCAGGGCTCACTTGCCGGCGCGGTCAGTTTCATTGCGCTGGACGAACACACGTTCGGCATCGTCGCTTACACCGGCGCAGACCGACTCGCAAAGTACGCATCGGCGTTCCAGGGTGTCATCGATTCGTTCGGCCGCCTGACCGACCCCCAGGCGCTCGCCGTCCGGGCGCCGCGCATCTCTGTGATGCACACGCCGCGCGCCATGTCGCTGCAGCAATTCAACGCGAGCTATCCCTCGACGATCCCACTCGACGAACTGGCGCTCGTGAACCAGCTCGCGGATGGTAGCGTGCTGATTCCTTCGAGCGTTCACGTGAAACGCGTGGTGAATTAAGTGGGGCAACGCACGATCTTCCGATGCGGAAATCGTTAAGGTTGGACTCCTCCCAATAATCAACCTGGAGTTTAACCATGCGCACGACCCCCTCTGCAACAAACGGCGAACAACTTGAAGGAAAAGTCGATCGTGCTGCCGACCAGGCCCACGACAAGATTGACCAAGCGTCCGACGCCGCACGGCCCGCTGTCGACCGGCTCGCCGGAAAAGCCCATAACGTAGTCGACAAGCTCGAAGCAAAAGGCGAGAAATGGATTGAAGCCGAAGAAGAGATGATGGGCGAGATTCAAGCTTACGTTCGCCAGCATCCGCTCCAGTCGATTGGCATCGCCGTCGCCGGTGGCTACCTCCTGAGTCGCCTCTTCAGCTCACGATGACTCCTGCACAGCCCGGGCTTCTTGACGAAGCCCGGTCGCTTTTCACCGAAGTACGCGGCCTCGCTCAGGATCGGCGGTAGCTCGCCGCGCTCGAGACACGTCTTGCCGGACAAAGCATCATCAGGATGCTCATTGCCGGTGTGGTCGCTGCGGTGATGGTGATCAGCGCGTGGCTCGCCCTGGTCGGGATGGGAATCGTCGCGCTCGTCGTGTACGGCGGCCTGAACGCGATTACCGCGCTGGGCATCGCGGCCGTGGTCAACGTCGCCGCGGCCGCAGCGCTGTACGTCGCGATCCGCAAGATGACCCGGAACCTCGCTTTCCCGAAAACGATTGGAGGGCTGCAGTGATGGGCCTGAAACACGAAGTCGCGGAGGCTGAACGCCAGGTCGGGATTCGTAGAGCGCAACTTCATGAGCACCTCTTCGAGCTACGGCACTCATGGCGCGAACGTATCAATCCGCGCACGCTGCTACTGGTTGGCGCCGCAGTCGGTGTTGTGCTGGAACAAGTCATCCGGTATCGAAGCAGCAAGCCCAGTAAACACCGTATTTCGAAAGCCGTGCACGCATTGCACCTGTTGCCAATCGCGCAACTCGCGGTCACGAAATGGTTGTCGTCACGCGATCAGAGTCCACGCTCGATCAACTTCGCCGACCATTCCATTGCCCGTAAGGGGAACGGTCTCTCGCGCCACTGAGCGAGCGCAATTCGGTCGGAATGCGTGATGTCGTCCACAAACATCGCCTCCATCTCTCCGGCGAACTCCCGCCCCAGGATGACCGCGTTCAATTCGTCGTTGTAGAGGAAACTGCGCCAGTCAATGTTGCTGGAACCGACGGTCGACCAGACGCCGTCGATGACCGCCGTTTTTGCATGCATCACGGAGCCGCGCCGCTCGTAAATCTTGACGCCAGCCTCGAGTAACTCCTCGTAGTATGAACGGCCGACGTGGAAAATCGGCCAGCTGTCGGTGTTCGCCGGCATGATCAATTTCACGTCTACGCCCCGCTTTGCGGCGCCCTTCAGCGCATCGAGGAACTGGGCGTCCGGCGCGAAATAAGCAATGGTGAGGTAGACGCTGTGTTCTGCGGACTGGATGGCGGCTAGCAACGTGAGGTAGATCACGCTGCGCTCGTCATCCGGCGTGCTACCGATTGCACGAACGGTCTCGTCGCCGCGCGCACGGAGCTCGGGGAAGTACGCGCGGTCGGTCAGCGGAGGCCCATTCTGGTCCGCCCACGTTTCATGGAACAGCTTTTGGAATTCCTCGACAACGGGGCCGCTGATTTGTAAATGCGTGTCGCGCCAGCCGGCCGGCCGCGCTGAAGGTTTCCTTGTGCGGCTCACGAAACTGCCGCTCGAATACACCTCGCTGATGTTGATTCCGCCGACGAAGGCAGTCGCACCGTCGACGATGAGCAGCTTGCGGTGTCCGCGGTGGTTGAACTCCAACGATCGAGATTTCGGCGACAGCGGATTGATGGGGTTGAACTCGACAAGCTGGATACCGCCATCTCGCAGTCGATCAAAAAACTCGGCCGGCGTCGTAAGACTCGTGAAGCTGTCGTACATCAGGTTGACCTGCACGCCATCAGCCTGGCGTTGTAGCAGCTGGTCGGCGAACTCGCGACCTACTTCGTCGTCCTCGAATATGTACGTCTGGAAATTGATGTGATCTGTTGCGGACCGGATGGCATCCAGCATCGCTGCGTAGGTCGAGGGGCCATCCTTCAGAAGATGGAGCCGGTTCCCGCCAACCAACGGGCTATCAGCATTAATCGCCTGCTCAACCAGCATGTGCCGGCCGAGGATGCCGTCACCTTCTTCTGACTCGGTGACAATCGTCGGTGCAACGTGGGTCACGCGAAATTCCTTTTCGGCATTCGGCAACGCAGCACAACCGTTGGTAGTCAGCAGCAACGCGGCGAGAAACGCGCCAGCGGCGCCGCAAATCCAGCAGACCAGGGAGAGCCACCACGGGTGGCTCTCCCCAAGCTGCTTCGTTCCCTCAGCCGATGATGAGTCCGCTTGCGTCCACGTTGCGGACACCGCGGATGTTTTCCGCGAGGTCAATCGCGAGCTCCTTCTCGTCATCGTTGTTGACTTCACCGGTCAGCTTGACGACACCTTCCTCGACGTCCACGTTGATGTCAGTCGCGCTTACCCAGCGCGATGTCATCAGGCTCGCTTTCACCTTGGTGGTGATCCACGTGTCGGAAATCTTGTTAGTGAGGCTGTCCTCGTGCTCCGGGTTGGTCGCCTGAGCCGTCTGATCAACAATCGGGTCACCGGCCGACACCGTGCCGCTGGCACCTGTCTGCGCGAGTGAGGTCGCACCTGCGTCCTCATGAAAATCGGCGTCGACTTCGAGCTCGTTCACGACCGAACGAACGCCGTCCGTGTTCGACGCGAGTTCCTCGGCGGCCTGCTTCGCTTCATCCGTTGTTGCGACACCCGACAGTGTGACGACACCGGCCTCGGTCGTGACGTTGGTATTCAGCGCTTCAGCATCGCGGCTCCAGAGCAGCTTGCCCTTGACCGACGCGGTGAGGACCGCATCGTCAACGCGATCGCCAAAGCTGCGGTCCCCGTCAGCGCGTGCCTCTGCCGTGAATTCCTCGTCAACTTCGATTTGGTTGTCGACCTCATCAATGCCATCCGCGTGCATGGCGAGCGACTCGGCAAGTTCCTTGTGCACGTCGTCGCTGACGGTGCCAGTCAGTGTCGCCGTGCTGTCCTCGACCTTGACGTCGATGTCGCTTGAGCGAAGCTGGCGATTCAGCGCGAACGTCGTCGAGATTTGACTCTCTGTGCGCGCTGCGCTGATGTCGCTGTCGTGTTTGTCACCGTCGCCCGCGTAGGCCGTACCGGAAAGCGCGGTCGCTAACAGCAGGCAAATCGCCGCGGCTGCGCTGCGTGTGTAGATAGTCATGGTGTACCTCCATAAAGTTGGAAATAATCCTTGCCCGGAACACGCCGTAACGGCGGCCGGGCAAGGAGGTTTTCAGGACGTTCCACTGGCGTGCGCACACCCTCGCGGCTGATTGCACAGCGCGCTTGAATCCGCGCCGCCAGTCTTTTCGCTGTACCCTTGATCACGTCCTTGATCATTTTGGGTTGTAGGTCAGTGGTGGGTTGAGGTTCCGTAATACGAGCGAACCTTGTTGACCCACACCTCATCCCGCATGTTGGGCCAGTCATCCTTGTCGAATCCCGGCGCATCCTTCAGCCGGTCCTTTTCCACGTTCAGCAAAAAACGCTTGTTTCGGGTATCAAGAATCAACGCGCTCCACGGCACGGCAAATAACTTGTCCGCCATGCCGATGAACCCACCGAATGACAGGACCGCATAGGCGACGGAGCCATCGCTCACATCGAGCATGATCTCCTTGATGTCGCCGAGACGCTCTTCCTTGTGGTTGAAGACGTCATTGCCGATGAGGGTATCCGCGCCCATCAAACTGGGCCCCGGGCCTTCATCGCGGTCCAAGTAGTTCACCGACGATCCTCGCGGAATTCTTCCTTGGCATCGCCGTAGCCCTTGCGGATGCTGCCGGCAGTCTTCTCGACTTTGCCTTCCGCCTCGAGGCTGCGGTTCCCGGTCACGCGACCGGTAACTTCTTTGACCTTACCCTTCGCTTTTTGGAGGGTGCCTTTACCTTGCTGCTCGTTCATCTTGCC
>CAYXYM010000071.1:0-2909 GCA_964469285.1 uncultured Gammaproteobacteria bacterium
CGTCGCCCTTACAAGGCGAATGTCGGGGGTTCGATCCCCTCAGCACCCACCAGCACGCGGGAGTGGTAGTTCAGCTGGTTAGAATACCGGCCTGTCACGCCGGGGGTCGCGGGTTCGAGTCCCGTCCACTCCGCCACCAACCAGCAAGGGGCGCCTGTTAGGCGCCCTTTGTATTTGGATTAAGAGAAATGCTACAGAACATCAGAGAAGCGATTACTGGTTGGATGGCGTACGTCGTCATCGCCGTACTGGTCGTGCCATTCGCACTCTTCGGCATTGGCGACTATTTCGGCGTGTTCGGCACCGATTTCGCCGTCAAGGTCGGCGAAACCGAAATTCCCGCGACGCAGTACCGCGACCGCTTCAATCAGCGCTACGCGCAGCTGCGCGACGCGTACGGCGACCGCTTCGACCCCGCGCTGATTGATGAGCCTCAGCTTCGCCAGGAAGTCATCGACCAGATGGTCGACGAGGAGCTCCTTTACCAATATGCGTTCGACCGCGGCTTCCGCGTGTCCGACGCGCGCGTCGTACGCGAGATTCACGGCATCGAGGCATTTCAGGACGCGGGCCGCTTCTCGCAGGAGCGCTACGTGTTCGTATTGCGGACCATCGGCGAGACGCCGACGTCGTTCGAGCGCGGCCTGCACCGCTCGCTGGCCGTGTCGCAGTTACAAGAGGCGCTGACGGGCAGCGCGTTCGTGCCGCCTGCACGCATTGACGACATCATCCGACTCGCCGACCAGCGCCGTGAATTCGCGTGGGCGGAAGTCACCGCGCAGTCGTTCAACGACGCGGTCGAAGTCACCGACGCGCAGATTGCCGAGTACTACGAAGCGAACGCGCCGCGTTTCATGACCGAAGAGACCGTCACGGTCGAGTTCCTGGCGCTCGACGCCGCGATTGCCGGCGAGGCTGTCGAGATCGACGAACAGGGCCTGCGTGCGTACTACGAGGAGCAGCGCCGCGCCGCGACCGCGGGCGAAGAGCGCCGCGCGAGCCACATCCTCATCACGGAAGAGGCGCGTACCCCGGAAGCGGCGCGAGCGCTCGCCGAGGATCTGAAGTTGCAGCTGGACGGTGGCGCTTCATTTGCCGAACTCGCGGCCGAGCATTCGGACGACCCAGACAGCGCGGAGCAGGGCGGCGATCTTGGTTGGATCCAGCGCGGTGCGTTCATGGAAGGGTTCGAGGACGCGCTGTTCGGGCTTGATGAGGGTGAAGTCTCCGCACCGGTGCGGACCGGTTTCGGCTGGCACCTGATTCGTGCCGACGAAGTTCGCGCTGAAGCTTACGCGGCGTTCGAAGACATGCGCGAGGAATTGCTTGAGCCTTACCGTCAGCGCGCCGGCGAGCAGCGCTTCCATGACTTGGTCGAGCGCCTCGCGGCACTCGCATTCGAGAACCCCGACAGCCTCGCGCCCGCGGCCAACGCGATCGGTCTTGAGATCCAGCGCGTCGAGGGCGTCACCGAGAACCGTGGCACCGGCGCACTTGCACAGGCTTCATTGCGCCGTGCGGCGTTCTCGCCTGAGGTCATCGAAGAGGGTTACAACAGCGATTTGATCGAGCTCGCCGACGGCAGCGTGGCAGTGGTCCGTGTCGCCGACCGCCAGCCGCCGCGTCTGCGCGACCTTGCTGAAGTCCGTGACCGTATCGAGCGGACGCTCGTGACGCAGGAAGCGCGTCGCCGCGCGGCTACAGCAGGCGGGCAGATCGTCGAACGAGCACGCGCCGGTGAGGCGCTGGTTGAAGTCGCGCGTGAGCTCGAGGCCGAGTGGCATTCAGCGCGCTCGACCGGCCGCTCCGACACCAGCACGCCGCCGGAAGTGCTTGATGCGGTGTTCCGCGCACCGACACCGACCGACGAGCAGCAAGTGGTTCGGGGTCTACAGACGCAGGGTGGTTACGCCGTGTTCCAGCTGTATGACGTCGCACCCGGCATGCCCGAGAGCCTCGACGCCGACCAGCGGGCGGGCCTCACCCGAGCGATGGAGTCGCGCGTCGCGAACGCCGAGTTCGCCGCCTTGCTCGCGTCGCTGCGCGCCGATGCCGACATCCAATACGGCACCAACCTCTTCGAAGACTTCTAAGACCCAAGTGTGGGAGCGGCGCCTTTGCGCCGCGATTAAACAATTAAATCCTAGCGATGCCGGTCGATGGCCTCGCCGAACAGCCCCGTCTCGCCCTCAAGGCGTGCGACGACGACTGCGCACACCGCGTCGCCGTAGATGTTCACTGCCGTGCGCATCATGTCCAGCAGCCGGTCAAACACGAACAGCACACCCAGCGCTTCCAGCGGCAGCCCGATTGCGGTCAGGATGATGCCGATCGCAACCATCGATGCAGCCGGCACGCCGGCGACGCCGATCGACGTCACGAGCGCGGTCACCACAATCACGAACTGGATACCGAAGTTCAGGTCGAGCCCGTACGCCTGCGCGATGAACATCGCGGCCACGCACTCGTACAGTGCGGTGCCGTTCATGTTCACGGTTGCGCCGAGCGGCAGCACGAAGCTGGTGGTGCGGTCGGATACGCCGATGTTCTGCCGCACGCAGCGCAGCGTGAGCGGCAGCGTCGCCATCGATGATGCGGTCGAGAACGCGGTTAGGAGCGCCGGCGCCATCGCGCGCAGCGTCGCGAGCGGACTCACGCGGCCGATCACCGTCAGAATCGTGGACATCGTCACGAACAAATGGAACAGCAATGCGAAGGCCACGGTCGCGGCGAAAATCAGCAACGGCTGCGCGGCGTCGAAGCCGGTGGTCGCGACGACTTTCGCGACGAGCCCGAAAATGCCGATCGGCGCGAATAGCATCACGAAATTGGTGATGCTCATCATCACCTGGAACACGCCTTCCCAGAAGTTGTACAGCGTTTCCGCGTACGGGTGCTCGGCGCGCGCC
>CAYXYM010000072.1:0-6351 GCA_964469285.1 uncultured Gammaproteobacteria bacterium
GACGAGTCCTGCTTCCCCCGCGGTCGGCCGAACAACCGTCGAGCCGTGCACCTGCTCAAGCCAGCACGGCGCCGACGGCAGCGCCGGTAATCCGCCGTCGCGCGTCGTCTGCAGCGCGTGCACGTCCGGCGGCGCCGGCCACGCCGCGATTAACGCATCATGCGGCGGCATCGTCTCGCAAGCTGCCTAGCAATTGCTCGAAATCATCGGGCAACGACGCGGTGAATTCCAACGCTTCGCCGCGTACCGGGTGCGGGAATGCAAGGCGCGCAGCGTGTAACGCTTGGCGCTTGAAGCCTTGTAATGCGGAGACGAGCGCGTCCGACGGTGCTTTCGGCAGCCGTTGACGGCGGCCGTACGTCGGGTCGCCGACAATCGGGTACCGCAAGTGGGCAAGGTGTACACGAATCTGGTGCGTACGCCCCGTTTCTAGATGGACCGCGAGCAGCGCGTGTGCGCGAAAACGTTCGAGGACCCGGTAGTGCGTGACAGCCGCGCGGCCACCGGCCTGAACGGCCATTCGCGTCCTGTCCGCGGGATGTCGGCCAATGGGCTCGTCCACGGTGCCGCCCGCGGTCGGTACGCCGCTGACGACGGCGCGGTATTCGCGGCTGATGCGGCGGCCCTGCATGAACTCCACGAGCTTCGTGTGCGCCGCGATGGTGCGGGCGACGACGAGCAAACCCGACGTGTCCTTGTCCAGGCGATGGACGAGGCCTGCGCGCGGCAACTGGATCAACTCCGGAAAGCGGTGCAACAGTGCGTTCACCAGCGTACCGCTGCGATTCCCGGCGCCGGGGTGCACCACCAGTCCAGCGGGCTTGTCAACGATGACGACGGCGTCATCCTCAAATACCACGGTCAGTGGAATATTTTCCGGTTCGTCGTCACCGACAGCGCCAATAGAGGCGTTCAGGATGACTTTCGCACCCGGTGCGAGCGCATCGCGCGGCCTCAGGACAAGGCCATCGACGGTCACCGCACCGATTCGAATCCATTGCTGGATGCGCGCGCGCGAAAAATCCGGCCACAGCGCCGCCAGCGCCTGGTCTGCGCGGCGGCCACCGTGTTCGGCGGGAACCAAAAGCTCCCGATGGATGTCTGTCACTCGTCACTCCCTGTTAGAATGCACGCCATGCTCCGACGTATCGTCTCTATGCTCATCCTGGCCGCTGTCGTGGCCAGCGCCACCGCGTGTGCCGGTCGGGACCGCGACGAACCGCGGGGCCAGACCGCCGCCGAAATCTACGACTACGCGCATCGCCAGATGACCGCTCGCGACTATCAGGGCGCCGTCGAGGCCTTCCAGCGCATCGAGTCACGGTTCCCGTTCAGTGTCGAAGCCCAGCAAGCGCAGCTTGAACTGATCTATGCCCATTATAAGTCGGGCAACCATGAGCAGGCCGAAGCCGCGTCCGACCGGTTCCTGCGTGAGCAGCCGCGACATTCGGAAATCGATTATGTCCATTACATCCGCGGGCTGATCAACTTCGACCGGAGCTTGAACCTGATCGACGTCACGTTCCGTGCCGATTCGTCGAAGCGTGATCCGACCCTCGCCCGGAAATCGTTCCAGAGCTTTGCGACGCTCGTCGCAAATTATCCCGAAAGCCGGTATGCGCCAGACGCCCAGCAGCGGATGGTCTACCTGCGCAATCAACTCGCGCGCTACGAAATCCATGTCGCCGACTATTACATGCGCCTCGATGCGTGGGCGGGCGCGGTCGGCCGTGCGAAAACGGTCATCGAAGAATACGAGGGTACACCGAGTACGGTCGATGCATTGGTCATCCTGCACAACGCCTACCGCCGGCTCGAGTTGGACGAACTCGCGGACGACGTCGCACGCGTTGTTGTCGCCTCGCATCCGGCCGCGGTCGCCCGCCTCGCCGACTAGCTGCTGCGGTAGCCTGAAGTAATCGGATAGCGGCGGTCCCGGCCGAAGGCGCGCCCGGTGATCCGGATGCCCGGTGCCGCCTGGCGCCGCTTGTACTCACTACCCTTGATCATCCCTACGACTTTGCGCACGATCACGGCATCGTGCCCATCTTCGATGAGTTGCATCGACGTGTGACCGTGCTCGATGTAGTCGACGATAATCGCGTCGAGCACGTCGTACGGAGGCAGGCTGTCTTGGTCGACTTGGCCCGGCGCGAGCTCGGCGCTCGGCGGGCGTTCGATGATGCGCACGGGAATCACGGGCGCGTCGCGGTTACGCCATTTCGCGAGTTCGTAGACCGTCGTCTTCGTGATGTCTTTCAGTGGTGCGAGTCCGCCCGCCATGTCGCCGTAAAGCGTCGCGTAGCCGACCGCGAACTCGCTCTTGTTGCCGGTCGCGAGGACCAACCAGCCGAACTTGTTCGAGAGCGCCATCAACAGTACGCCGCGCGCGCGCGCCTGCAGGTTCTGTTCGGCCAAGTCGAGCGGGCGATCGCCGAATGATGGCGCGAGCGCGTCGAGCAGCGACCGGTACACCGGTTCGATTGAAATCTCGCGGTGGTCGATACCCAGCTTGCGCGCGAGTTCGGCGGCGTCCGCGCGACTCATTTCGGACGTATGCCGCGATGGCATCATCACGGTGTGCACGCGATCCGCGCCCAACGCGTCCGCGGCGAGAACGGCGCCGAGCGCCGAATCCATGCCGCCGGACAGACCGATGACCACACCATCAAACCCGTTCTTCTCGACGTAATCGCGCAACCCGAGCGACAGCGCCCCCCAAATGCTCGCTTCGCGCCCGGCCTCGCTGTGGATCTCGCCGCCCCGCACGGACACGCCGTCGCCATCGCGCGTGAAATCGACCGAGAAAAGTGCCTCCTCAAACGCGCGCGCGCGGGCGACCAGCGTGCCATCCGCCGCGACGACGAGCGAGCCGCCGTCAAACACGAGGTCGTCCTGGCCGCCCACGAGTTGCACGGTCAGCACCGGCGCACCGGTCTCGCGCGCACGGCGACCAAAAACTTCGCGCTCGCGCACGGCTTCGCGGCCGACCTGGAACGGGGACGCCGACAAGTTAAGCAGGACATCGGCCCCTGCAGCGCGCGCCGAAGCGGCGGGCTCGGGCAGCCAAAGGTCCTCGCAAATTGTGATGCCGAAACGGATGCCGTCGAGCGTCGCGACGCACGCTTGGTCGCCGGCGGTGAAATAGCGCTTCTCGTCGAACACGGCGTAGTTCGGCAGACACTGCTTGCGGTAATGCGCAAGGATCGCGCCGTCGTCGATCAGTGCAGCGCTGTTGTAGCATCGCGTGCCGTCCCACTCGGGGAATCCGATCAGCGCGGCGATGCCGCTGATTTTGCCGGGCATCGAACGCCGCGCGGCCTCGACCTGCGCACGCAGCCCCGCATGCAATAGCAGATCCTCGGGCGGATAGCCGGTCAGCGTGAGTTCTGGGAATACGACCAGCCGCGCGCCGAGTTCGTCGCGTGCGCGCGTCGCCGCGTCAATGGCGCGCGCCAAGTTGCCGGCGACATCGCCGACCAACAAGTTGAGCTGGGCGAGTGCGACGCGCATTCAGGCCGTCGCGCCGTTCAGCCCAGCGCCTTCAGCATCGCCACGCCCATCTCCGCGGGCGAGCGGACGGTCAAGACGCCGGCGGCCTCCAGCGCGGCGAATTTTTCCGCCGCGGTGCCCTTGCCGCCCGAGATGATTGCGCCCGCGTGGCCCATGCGCTTGCCCGGGGGCGCCGTCACGCCCGCGATGTACGCGACCACAGGCTTCGAGACTTCGGCCTTGATGAACGCCGCTGCCTCCTCTTCGTCCGTACCGCCGATCTCGCCGACCATGATGATGCCGTCCGTCGCGGGATCGTCGTTGAACATCCGCAGCACGTCGATGAAGCCGGTGCCGCGCACCGGGTCGCCGCCGATGCCGACGCACGTCGACTGGCCAAGTCCGTTGTTCGTCGTCTGGAAGACCGCCTCGTAGGTCAACGTACCCGAGCGCGAGACGATGCCAACGCGGCCGGGCTTGTGAATCTGGCCCGGCATGATGCCGATCTTGCATTCGCCCGGCGTGATGACGCCGGGGCAGTTCGGGCCGATGACCCGCGTGTCGGTGCCACACAGCGCCGCTTTCACGCGGACCATGTCCAGTACCGGAATCCCCTCGGTAATGCACACGACGAGCGCGATGCCCGCATCGGCGGCCTCGAGGATTGCGTCAGCCGCATACGGCGCGGGCACATAAATGACGCTTGCGTCGGCGCCGGTCTCACGCACCGCGGCGCGCACCGTGTCGAATACCGGCAAGCCGAGGTGGGTCTCCCCGCCGCGCCCCGGCGTGACGCCGCCGACCATACGCGTGCCGTACGCAAGCGCCTGCTCGGAGTGGAACGTGCCCTGCTTGCCGGTGAAGCCCTGGCAAATGACGCGCGTCTCTTTGCCGACCAGAATGCTCATCGTGCGCCTCCGGCGGCAGCGACCGCTTTCTTCGCCGCATCCGTCAGGTCGTCCGCCGGGATGATGTCGAAACTGGTTTCGGCAAGCAGCTTCCGGCCCTGCTCGACATTCGTTCCCTCGAGTCGTACGACCACCGGGATGGACACGCCGATTTCCTCGACGGCGGCGATGATGCCCTCGGCAATCATGTCGCAGCGTACGATGCCGCCGAAAATGTTGATCAGAATCGCGCGCACGCTGCTGTTCGACAGAATCAGTTTGAACGCCTCGGTGACGCGCTCTTTCGTCGCGCCGCCGCCGACATCGAGGAAGTTCGCGGGGGCGCCGCCGTGCAGCTTGATGATGTCCATCGTCGCCATCGCCAGGCCCGCGCCGTTGACCATGCACGCGATGTCGCCGTCGAGGGTCACGTAATTGAGATCGTGCTTCGCAGCCTCGCGCTCGGCCTCGTCCTCCTGGCTCGGGTCGTGGAGTTTCGCGAGCTCGCCCTGCCGGTAAAGCGCGTTGCCATCGAGGTTCAGCTTTCCGTCCAGCGGCATCAAGCTGCCTTCGCGGGTGACAATCAACGGATTGATTTCGACCAGCGCGCAATCGCGCTCGATGAACATCTGGTAGAACGCGCCGAGCAGCGCGCCGAACTCGCCGAACTGCTGCTTATCGAGTCCGAGCCCGAAGCCAAGCAGTCGTTCCTGGAACGGTTGCAGGCCTGCGGCCGGGTCGACCTGCACGGAGAGGATTTTTTCCGGTGTTTTCTCCGCCACTTCCTCGATGTCCATCCCACCTTCGGTCGAGGCCATAATCACGACGCATTCGGCCCCTCGGTCGACCAGCAGGCTCAGGTACAACTCACGCGCGATGTCCGACGCAGCCTCGACGTACACAAGGTGCACCGGCAGGCCTTCTGGTCCCGTCTGGTGCGTCACGAGCTGCGTGCCGAGCATCGCGCTCGTTGCTGCAGCGACTGCATCGAGGTCTTTGCACAACTTGACGCCGCCGCCCTTGCCGCGGCCGCCGGCGTGGACCTGCGCTTTCACGACCCAGCGCTCACCACCGATACTGCGCGCAGCCGCGACGGCCTCGTCGGGCGATTTCGCAGGCTGCCCCTCGGGGACCGTGATGCCGTATTCAGCGAAGAGTTGCTTTGCCTGGTATTCGTGCAGGTTCATGGCGGATCCGGGTGAACGAAAGCTCCGTATTGTACATTAACGTCAATGAGCTCGACCGCCCCCCACGCTGCGGCGCTGCGCCCGCTACGCCTGCTGAACCTGTATCGGGTCGTCGCGGCCGCCATCCTGTACACACTGTTCGCCACCGGCGACACGACGCGCATGCTGGGCTCATCGGCGCCACAACTGTTCCAGTGGGCGGCAATCGGCTACCTCGCGTTCGGCGTCATCGCCGCGTTCGCGGCCAACCTCCGGCGACCCACGCCGCTAGTGCAGCTGTACGCCTTGCTGCTGGTCGACATCGCAGCAATCACGCTGCTCACTTACGCAAGCGGCGGCGCGCGGTCCGGCCTCGGCGGCCTGTTGTTCGTACCGGTGGCTGCAGCGGGATTGATGATGCCGCAGCGCTCGGCGGTGCTGTTCGCCGCCATCGCGACCATCGCGCTACTCGGATCGGAGGCGTACGCACAACTTACAGGCGTCGTCGCCATGGGCGGCTACCCGCAGGCCGGCATCCTCGGCATGATCCTGTTCACAACCGCGGTGCTCGGCTACGCGCTCGCGAATCGCGCGCGCGAGAGCGAAGCGCTCGCGGCGCAGCGCGGCTTGGATCTCGCGGACCTCGCGCAACTCAATGAGTACATCATCCAGCACCTGCAAACAGGCGTCGTCGCCGTGGATGGTCAGGATCGGATTCGCATGCTGAACGCGTCAGCGACGACCTTCCTCGGCGCCCGCGACGAGTCGCGCTATCTGCGGCTCCGCGAAGTCTCCGCGCCGCTCGC
>CAYXYM010000073.1:0-3112 GCA_964469285.1 uncultured Gammaproteobacteria bacterium
GCTCGCCGGCCACGCGACGCCGTTCATCCCGGGCTGGGACTGCCATGGCCTGCCCATCGAGCTCGTCGTCGAAAAGAAACTCGGCAAGGCGGGCGACAAGGTCAGCGCACGCGAGTTTCGCGCCGCTTGCCGCGCATACGCGCAGGAACAGGTCGACCGCCAGCGCGCCGATTTCAAGCGCCTCGGCGTGCTCGCCGATTGGGAAAACCCGTACCTCACGATGTCGCCGCAGTACGAAGCCGACCAGCTGCGTGCGCTCGCACGCATCTATGAGTCGGGTGCGCTGTACCGTGGCGCGAAGCCCGTGCATTGGTGCCTCGATTGCGGCTCTGCACTGGCTGAGGCCGAGGTGGAATACGCGGAGCGCGTGTCGCCGGCGGTGGATGTTAAGTTTGCGTTCGCTGCAAGTCCCGGGCAATCGCGGCGCGAAGGCGCCGCTCCCACAATCAGTGATGCATCAATCGTGATCTGGACGACCACGCCGTGGACGTTGCCGGCGAATCGCGCAGTCGCGGTGCATCCGGAGCTCGACTACGTGCTCGCCGAGGCCGGTGGTGAGCGGATTGTCGTCGCGGCGGGCCTGCTCGACGCGGTGGCGAAGCGTACGGGGCTGACCGACGTGCGCGTGCTCGACACTTTCAAGGGCGCGACGCTCGAACACGCGAAGCTGAAGCACCCGTTCTACGATATCGAGGTGCCGGTGGTTCTTGGCGACCACGTGACGCTCGAGTCGGGTACCGGCGCCGTGCATACCGCGCCCGGCCACGGTCAGGACGATTTTGTCGTCGGCCAGAAATACGGTCTCGAGGTCTACAACCCGGTCAACGCGAATGGCGTGTACGTGGCCGGTACCGAGTTGTTCGCGGGTCAGTTCGTTTTCAAAGCGAATGCGGCGATCGTCGAGGTGTTGCGCGAGCGGGGCGCGTTGCTGCACCACGAGGACTACAACCACAGCTATCCGCACTGTTGGCGGCACAAGACGCCGGTGATTTTCCGGGCGACGTCGCAGTGGTTCATCGCGATGGACGGCGTTGGTGCAAGTGCCGGGCAATCGCGGCGCGAAGGCGCCGCTCCCACACTGCTGCGGGAAAAAGCGCTGGCGGCCATCAAGGAGGTGGAGTGGATTCCGGGGTGGGGCGAGCAGCGCATCGAGAAGATGGTCGCTGGCCGGCCGGACTGGTGTATCTCTCGCCAACGGACGTGGGGAGTACCGATCGCGTTCTTCGTGCATCGCGAGACGGGCGAGCTGCACCCGGAGACGGCGGCGTTGCTCGAGCAAGTTGCGCAGCGGGTGGAGCGGGGCGGCATCGACGCGTGGTTCGAGCTCGACGCGGTAGAGATCCTCGGTGACGACGCGGCGGACTACGAGAAGGTGAACGACGTGCTCGACGTTTGGCTCGACTCGGGGCTCGTTCACCATTGTGTGCAGCGCACGCGTAGCGGGCTCGGCTTTCCGGCCGATCTGTACCTGGAGGGCTCGGATCAGCACCGTGGCTGGTTCCAGTCGTCGTTGCTGACCGCAGTCGCGATGCACGGCACCGCGCCGTACCGCGCGGTGCTCACGCACGGCTTCACCGTCGACGCGCAGGGCCGCAAGATGTCCAAATCGCTCGGCAATGTGATTGCGCCACAGCAAGTCGTCGGCTCGCTCGGCGCCGACGTGTTGCGCCTATGGATTGCGGCGACCGATTACCGCGGCGAGATGAACGTGTCGGACGAGATTCTGAGGCGCATGTCGGACTCGTATCGGCGCATGCGCAACACGACGCGATTCCTGCTCGCAAACCTGGACGACTTTGACCCGGTTGCCGATGCCGTTCCGGTAGACGAGATGGTGGCGCTTGACCGCTGGATTGTCGCGCGTGCCGCCGCGCTGCAGCGCCAGGTCACCGACGCGTATGCGTCGTACGAGTACCATCAGATTTACCAGCGCGTGCACAACTTTTGTGTCGTCGATCTCGGCAGCTTCTATCTCGATGTCATCAAGGACCGGCAGTACACGCTGCCCGCCACATCGCATGCGCGCCGCTCAGCGCAGACCGCAATGCACCACGTCGCCGAGGCGATGGTGCGCTGGCTCGCGCCGATTCTGAGCTTCACGGCGGATGAAATCTGGGCGCACCTGCCGGGCGAGCGCACCGGTTCAGTCTTCGCCGCGACCTGGTATGCGCTGCCCGAGCCGCGCGAATCGGGTCCGGTCGACTGGACGCAGGTCCTCGAAGCGCGCGAAGCAGTATCGCGGGAGCTTGAGCAGCGGCGGGCCGCGGGCGACATCGGTTCGGCATTGGACGCGCGCGTTGATTTGTACTGCGGCGGTACGCTGTACGACAATCTCGCGATGCTCGGCGAAGAATTACGATTCGTGTTCATCACTTCCGACGCGCACATCCACCGCGCGGATGATGCGCTGCGTATCGAAGTGAAGAAAGTCGACGATGCGAAATGCGCACGCTGCTGGCACCGGCGCGCGAGTGTTGGCACCGTCGCGGCGCATCCCGAGATCTGCGACCGATGCGCCGATAATATCGATGGCGCCGGCGAACATCGGCGGTGGGCGTGATGTTCACACTCGAGCGCATCGTCGGTGTCGGCCACGTCAAGTGGCTGTGGGTGTCGGTGGGTGTCATCGTCGCCGACCAGCTCACAAAGTTCGCGGTCGTACTGCATTTCGGCCGCTATTCGAGCATTGGTGATTTCTGGACGCACACCGCGGGTGGCGAGCTGCCGCGCGGCTTGTTCCAGCGCATCGAGCTGTTGCCGGTGCTGGACCTCACGCTGATGGTGAATACCGGCGCGGCGTTCAGCCTGCTCGCGGACGCGGGTGGCTGGCAGCGCTGGTTCTTCGTGCTGCTTGCCGTCGGCGTCATCGGCTTCATTCTCTATTGGCTGCGCACGCTGCCGCCGCGTGGCAACAACATCCTCGCGATGGGGCTCGCGCTGGTGCTCGGCGGCGCATTCGGCAATCTAATCGACCGCTCAGCGTATGGCTGGGTGATCGACTTCATTCACCTGCATTGGCAGG
This sequence comes from uncultured Gammaproteobacteria bacterium, assembly GCA_964469285.1. GTDB lineage: Bacteria > Pseudomonadota > Gammaproteobacteria > Natronospirales > JAIVGZ01 > JAIVGZ01. Next base: position 3,023 of record CAYXYM010000073.1, read on the forward strand.
ACGCGTACTGGCCGGCGTTCAACGTCGCGGATTCCGCCATTACCATCGGCGCGGTCATCCTGTTCGTCGATGCATTTTTCGGTAGCGGTC
>CAYXYM010000074.1:0-5027 GCA_964469285.1 uncultured Gammaproteobacteria bacterium
AGCTCGACGTGATGCTCGAGGACGGCACCATGAAGGTCGTGGGCATCACGCGCGCGCACCTCGAGGAGGATGCCGGCAAGTCGCTGCACGAGGATTTCCAGGGCATGACCGGCATCGACCTTAACCGTGCTGGCACGCCGCTGCTTGAAATTGTGTCCGAGCCCGACATGCGATCTGCAAAAGAAGCGGTCGCGTACATGAAGAAAATCCACTCGCTCGTGCGCTACCTAGAAATCTGCGACGGCAACATGCAGGAGGGCTCGTTCCGCTGCGACGCGAACGTGTCCGTGCGCCGGCCGGGCGAACCGTTCGGCACGCGCTGTGAAGTCAAGAACCTGAACTCGTTCCGGTTCATCGAACGCGCGATCAACTACGAGGTCGAGCGCCAGATCGAGTTGATTGAGCGCGGCGAAAAAATCATCCAGCAGACGCGGCTGTACGACCCGGACAAGGGCGAGACCCGGCCTATGCGCAGCAAAGAAGAGGCGAACGACTACCGCTACTTCCCGGATCCGGACCTGTTGCCGGTGAAGCTCGACGAGAAGTTCATCAGCGACGTGCGCGCGACGCTGCCGGAGCTGCCGGATGCGAAGCGGCAGCGCTACATCGACGAGTTCGGATTGCCCGCGTACGACGCGACGGTACTGACCGCGACGCGCGAGATGGGTGACTACTACGAGGCGACGCTACATGCGGTTGGCGGCGAGCCGAAGCTCGTCGCGAACTGGGTGATGGGCGAGCTGTCGGCCGCGCTGAATCGCGACGGCATCGAGATCGACGCGAGCCCGGTGGATTCGATAAGATTTGCAGGCCTGATTGCGCGCATCGTCGACGACACGATCTCCGGAAAAATTGCGAAGGACGTGTTCGACGCGATGTGGGCGGGCGAGGGCGACGCCGACCAGATCATCGAGGCGAAAGGTCTGCGGCAGATTACCGATACGGGCGCAATCGAGCAGATCGTCGATGACGTGATCCAGGCGAACCCCACGCAGCTCGAGCAATACCGGTCCGGCAAGGACAAGCTGTTCGGCTTCTTCGTCGGGCAGGTGATGAAAGCGACCGGCGGCAAGGCAAACCCCGCGCAGGTCAACGACCTCCTCAAGGCCAAGCTCACGCCTTAATCGCGACAAACCGCCCAGTAAACCGCGCGCACACCACGCCGGCGTCATCGGTGACCACCGCCTCGAGTTCGATACGCGCGCGGCCCTTGCGCGCGAGCCCATCGAGGAACGCGCGCGTTGCCGCCGCATCGCATTGCGCATGCAGCGTCGTCGTCACCGGTTTCAGGTAGTCGATTTCGCTGCGGGCGACGACGAGTCGCGCGTCAATTCCGGCATCGCGCAGCAGCACCCACAGCCAACCCCAACACGCGAGCGTTGCGAGACTCGCGACGCTGCCGCCGAACGCGGTCGACTGGTGGTTCGTATTCGGCGCGAGCGGTGCGACGAGTGCGACTGAGTCAGCACCCGCGCGCTCGACCGCCGCCTCCATCGCGCAATACAGCGGGATTGCCTCCGCGAGGTACGCGTGCAACGCATCCTTCATCGGCACACCGTGCACGCGGGGTCGCGTGCGAACGCGGATTCTCGCCAGCTGAGCGTCGCGGCGTCGAACTGCAACAGCCGACCGCTCGCCGGTGCACCGATGCCGCCGAGAATGCGCAGTGCTTCGGTCGCAAGCATCGTGCCGATGACGCCGACGAGCGGTGCGAATACGCCGTTGCCGGTGCAATCCTCGATCGACTCGCCACCCTCGCGATACAGGCATGCGTAACACGGCCCGTGGCCGCCCTTTAAATCGAAGCTCGCGACCTGTCCGCCGAGACGGACCGCTGCGCCGCTGACGAAGCGTGCGCCTGCCGCGACGCACACGGCGTTGATTGTGAAGCGTGACCCGAAATTGTCCGTGCAATCGAGCACCAAATCCGCACCGTCGATGACGGTGCGCAACGCGTCGCTGTCGAGTCGCCCGTCGTGCCGAACGAGCGATACGCCGGGGTTCACCGACGCCAGCGTGTCGCGCGCCGCATCGACTTTTCGCCGGCCGACATCCGCATCCCGATAAAGAAGTTGCCGCTGGAGGTTCGTGGGATCAACGAGGTCGAAGTCGTTGAGCAGCAAGCGGCCGACGCCCGCCGCGGCGAGGTACAGCGCAGCCGGCGAGCCGAGGCCGCCAAGCCCGACGATGAGGACCGTCGATTCGCGCAGCCGCTGCTGCCCGGCTTCGCCGAGTTCGGCGAGGCCGATATGCCTGGCGTATCGCATTTTCTCGTGCGCATCCATGCTTATTTTCTACCACCGCTAACACGATCAACGCCACTTAGGTCTTTCCACCGCCGAATCTCCCCGAATCCCGCCGCCACGAGCAAATCTTCAACCGCGTCCGCCTGGTCGTACCCATGTTCGAGCAACAGCCAGCCGCCGGGTACGAGGTGCGTCGGCGCACATGCCGTGATTTCACGGATGCAATCGAGGCCGTCCGAGCCTGCGGCAAGCGCGTCGCGTGGTTCGAACCGCACGTCGCCGCGCGTCAGATGCGGGTCGTCGTCCGGGACGTAGGGTGGATTCGACACAATCAGATTGAAGCGTTCGCGCGCAAGCGCCGCGCACCAATGGCCGAGGTGGAACTCGATTCGGCCGCCGTGTCGCGCGCTGTTCGCCTGCGCGACGGCGAGCGCGGCGGGAACGCGGTCGGTCGCGACGATGCGCCAGGCAGGGCGTGTCGTTGCGAGCGCAATCGCAACGGCGCCGCTGCCGGTGCCGAGGTCGGCCGCCGCGACGTCGTGTGCGTTGTCGCCGACTACCAGTGCGGCGGCCACCAGAACTTCAGTATCTGGGCGCGGAATGAGCACATCGGGCGTAACGGTGAGCGCAAGCGACCAGAACTCACGCTCGCCAAGGAGATACGCCGCGGGTTCGCCGGCACACCGGCGGTTCAGTAAACCATCGAACCGCGCTGCGGCGTCGGGTGGCACCGGCTCGTCGCCGTGCGCGCGCAACCAAGCGCGCGCGCGCCCGAGCGCATGCGCAAGCAGGATTTCAGCGTCCAGGCGCGGCGATTCAGACACCGGCTGCAGCGACGTTGCCGCGCCGGCGAGCGTCCGTTCGATGGTCATTTCCCCGAATGATACGATACGCGGATGGCCATATACCGCAACGTCCTCGAGATGATTGGCAATACGCCGATGATCGAACTCACCCAGCTCGATACCGGTCCTTGCAGACTATTCGGCAAGCTGGAACTCAACAATCCCGGAGGCTCGATCAAGGACCGCATCGGCGTTGCAATGATCGAGGGCGCGGAGCGCGACGGCCACGTGAAGCCCGGCGATACGCTGGTCGAAGCGACCGCCGGCAACACCGGTATCAGCCTCGCGCTCGTTGCCGCGCAAAAAGGCTATCGAATGATCATCGTGATGCCCGATAAGATGAGCATGGAGAAGGTGTTCAACCTGAAAGCGATGGGCGCCGAAGTGGTGTTGACCCGCTCCGACGTCGCGAAGGGGCACCCCGAATACTTCCAGGACCTTGCCGCGCGCATCGCGAAGGAGCAGGGCGCGTTCTACGTGAACCAGTTCGCGAATGAGCACAACGCGCGTGCGCACGAAGAGATTACCGGCCCCGAAATCTGGGAGCAGATGGAGCACGACATGGACGCGGTCATCTGCGGCGTCGGTTCCGGCGGAACGATCACGGGTTTCGGGCGTTACTTCGGGCGCGTCGCGCCGAATGTCGACGTCGTGCTCGCGGATCCTGAGGGGTCGATCGTCGCCGAGTACGTTCGCACCGGCACGTTCGGCAAGGCCGGCAGCTGGGTCGTCGAGGGTATCGGCGAGGACTTCATCCCGCCGGTCTGCGACTTCGAGGGAGTGAAGAAGACCTACACGATTCCTGACGCCGAGGCGCTCATGGCGGCGCGCGAGCTGCTGCATAAAGAAGGCATTCTCGTCGGCTCGTCGACCGGCACGCTGCTCGCTGCTGCGCTGCGCTACTGCCGCGAACAGACCGAGCCGAAACGAGTCGTCACGCTGCTGTGCGACACCGGCAACAAGTACCTGTCGAAGATGTACAACGACTTCTGGATGATTGACCGCGGTTACATGGCGCGCAAGCCGTTCGGCGACCTGCGCGACTTCATCGCGCGGCCGCACGCCGAGAAGGGTACGACGATCATCGGCATCGAGGAGCCCATGACCTCGGCGCAACTGCGTATGCGCGACAACGGCCTGTCGCAGTTGCCAGTCATGGATGAGGGTAAGTACGCCGGCCTCGTCGACGAGCGCTCCATGATGCAGGCGCTGAAGCGCGGCGCGGCCCTGAACGCGCCCGTGCGCGACGCAATGCGCATCGACGTGCCTGTGCTCGCATCCAGCGACCCGCAATCCGCGCTGGAGAAAGCGCTCGAGAACGAACCGACTGTCGTCGTGATGCACGACGGTGGATTTGCCGGCCTGGTCACGCGCAGCGACTGGCTGGTCTGGCGACGCAAGCAGGGCTGACATGAAAGACAACGACAAGAAAGGTTTTGGCACGCGCGTGATCCACGCCGGTCAGTCCCCGGATCCGACCACCGGCGCAATCATGCCACCGATTTACGCGACGTCGACGTACGTGCAGGCAAGCCCCGGCGATCACAAGGGCTGGGAGTATTCGCGCACGCACAACCCAACGCGCCAGGCGTTCGAACGCTGTATTGCGGATCTCGAGGGCGGTCGCCACGGGCTCGCGTTTGCATCGGGCCTCGCGGCCACCGCGACGCTGCTCGACCTGCTCGACGCCGGCGACCACGTCGTCGCGATGGATGACCTGTACGGCGGCACGCGCCGCTTGTTCACGCGCGTGCGCGCGCGCTCGGCGGGCCTCGATTTCAGCTACGTCGACATGAGCGACGCATCGAACGTTGCCGCCGCTATCACGAAGCGGACGAAGCTCATCTGGGTCGAGACGCCGACGAATCCCATGATGAAACTCGCTGACCTCACTGCCATCGCGAAGCTCGGTCGCGAGCACGGCGTCATGACGGTG
>CAYXYM010000075.1:0-7280 GCA_964469285.1 uncultured Gammaproteobacteria bacterium
CCTCGTACGGCGCGTACTCGGGCCAACCCCAACCGCCGTCGCTGTGCTTGAGCTTCACATTGCGAAGGCCGAGCTGGCGCATGCGCGCGCGCGTCGGAATGAGCAGCGCGTTGATGCGTTCGACGGTGTAGACGTCGCCGACGAGGCCCGCGAGCACGGCGGTCTGATAGCCGCAGCCCGTGCCGACTTCCAGCACGCGCTGCGGCACCTTGTCCTGGATCAGCGCTTCGGTCATGCGCGCGACCACCCAGGGTTGCGAAATCGTCTGCCCGTGGCCGATCGGCAGCGCGGTATCTTCGTACGCGCGCGATGACAGCGCTTCGTCCACAAACAGGTGGCGGGGAACCTGGCGGATCTGCTCGAGCACGCGCACGTCGGTGATGCCGTGGTCCATCAGGCGGCGAACCAGCCGCTCACGGGTGCGCGGCGACGTCATACCGATACCGCGGGCGTCGTTCACGGCTTCACGCCGTCGAGCCAGCCAGCGACTTTGTCGATCGCCGCGTAGCGCGTGAGATCGACCTGCAGCGGCGTAACGGATACGAAGCCGTTCGCGACTGCGTGAAAATCCGTTCCTGGACCCGCGTCGGACTCGCCGCCGACTGGGCCGACCCAGTAAATGGTCCGGCCCTTCGGATCGGCGCTCCGGATGGCAGGCGCCGACCGGTGGCGGTGGCCAAGCCGTGTGGCCTCAAAGCCGGCAAGCCCCTCCCACGGCAGGTCGGGCACGTTGATGTTCAGGATCGTGTCGGCGGGCAGCGGGTCACTGAGCAGACGTTGGATCAGGACGCACACGGCGCGCGCGGCGGTCTCGTAGTAGCGCGGCTCGTCACACACCAAGGACACCGCGATTGCCGGAAGGCCGAGAAAGCGACCCTCCATCGCGCCCGCCACCGTGCCCGAATACAGCACGTCGTCGCCGAGGTTCGCGCCGTAGTTGATGCCCGACACCACCATGTCGGGTTCCTCGTCGAGCAGCCCCGTAATCGCGAGGTGCACACAGTCCGTTGGCGTTCCGTCGACCGCGTACACGCCCTCGCCCTCCGCGCGCAGGCGCAGCGGGTTATCAAGGGTCAGGGAATTGGAGGCGCCGCTGCGGTTGCGGTCCGGCGCGACGACCACGACCTCGCCGAGGTCCTTAAGGTGGCGCGCCATACAGCGCAGTCCCGGCGCGTTATAACCGTCGTCGTTGGAGAGCAGGAAGCGCACGGAGCGCATGATACCATCCGGCCATGGCGCGGCCGCGTATCACCGACGAAGACCGCAAGCTTTTCCGCGACGCTGCGGAAGGCGTCCGCCCGCTCAAAAAGGGCTCACAGTCAATCCAGAAACCCCGTCCGAAACCCATCCCGAAGCAGTCTCGCGCCGACGAGCGCGCGGTGCTTGCCGAACTCGCGGATGCGATGCCCGACGGTGAGCTTGAGATGGGCGATGAGCTCAACTGGCGCATGCCAGGCGTACAGGATTCTGTATTGCGTAAGCTGCGCCGCGGGCAGTACCGCGTCGACCGTGCGCTCGATCTGCACGGCCACACAGCCGCGAGCGCAAAGCTCGAAGTCGCGGGGTTCCTGCACCGCGCGACCGCGGACGGCATCGGCTGCGTGCGTATCGTGCATGGCAAGGGCCGCGGGTCGAAGGCCGGGCGCCCAATCCTGAAGCAACTCGTCGGCGGCTGGCTGCGCAACCACAAAGGCGTGCTCGCCTATGTGTCGGCGCGACAGGCCGATGGCGGCACCGGCGCGGTAGTGGTCTTGCTCAGAAAAAAATAATTGTGGGAGCGGCGCCTTCGCGCCGCGATGATCAATCAGCAGAGCGCCCGATTAGCCTAAGCGTCAGCACCAGCACCACCACCCCCACCGGCAGGCACAGCCACCACGGCGCCCCGAAGCCAACGGGCAACAAGCCAATCACGACTGCGGCGACGCCAACCAACAGCGCATACGGCAACTGCGTCCGCACGTGCGCGATATGGTCGCAACCGGAGGCCATCGAGCTCAGAATCGTCGTGTCCGACAGCGGCGAGCAATGGTCGCCCCATACGGCGCCCGCGAGCACCGACGCGACCGACGCATACAGCACAGCGCCCTCGGCACCGCCAACGGCCCACGCGAGCGGCACGACCAGCGGCATCAGTATGCCCATCGTGCCCCAGCTCGTGCCCGTCGCGAACGCGGTGATCGCCGCGAGCACGAATACCAGCGTCGGCAGCACGCCGGGGTGCACGGTGTCGCCGAGCGCGCCGGTCAGGAACGCGGCCGTATCAAGCGCACCGCAGACCGCGGACAGGCCCCACGCGAGCGTCAGGATTACCATCGCGGGAAATACCGACTTCACGCCACCGAACCACGCGTCCACGACCTCGTCCATGGTCATCAGCCGCTGACCGACGCTCATCGCGAATGCGACGACGACGCACAGCAGCGAACCCCAAAGCAACGCACGGTAGGAATCCGCGCTGCCGACGATGTCCTGTAAGCCGGCATCCGCGCCCGCCTCCGCGCGGCCGGTGATCCAGAGGCCGCCCAAAGTCGCGACAATCAGCGTCGCAATCGGCACCAATGCGTTGCGCGCACGGCGCGGCGTTGCCTCGTCCGGCGACATCGCGTCGAGTTCTGCGGCGAGGCGTGCGTTGCGCTTGCCGAGCTGCGCCTGAACGCCGTCGCGACGCGCGGCGCGCTCCGCGGTCAACATCGGACCGAAGTCGCGGCCCATCCATGCGATCGCGAACACAAACGCAAGCGCCAGCAGCGGGTAGAAGCTGTAGGCGAGCGAGTGAATGAAGACTGAGTATGCGGATTCGTTATAGCCTTCTATTTTGCCCACCGCGTCGTCGATCAGTCCGACCTGCATGCCGATCCAGGTCGTGACCAGCGCGATGGATGCAACCGGCGCCGCGGTCGAGTCGACGAGGTATGCGAGCTTCTCGCGCGAAACGCGCAGGCGGTCCGTGATCGGCCGCATCGTGTTGCCGACGACCAGCGTGTTTGCGTAATCGTCGAAGAAAATGCCGAGTCCAAGGCCCGCGGCCGCGAGTTGTCCGCGCCGCGGCGTCGAGGTCCAGCTTGTGACCCGGTCGACGATGCCGAGCATGCCGCCGTTGCGCGAGATGATGCCAACCATGCCGCCGATCATGAGCGAGAACAGAATGATTGCGACGTGATCAGAGTCCGCGAGCGCGTCGCGCAGGTAGACCGCGAGGGTATCGAGCAGGCCCGTCCACGCGGCCGTGAAGTTGCCGCCGTTCACGAAAAACGCACCGAGCCAAAGGCCGGCGAACAGCGCGACGATGACCTGGCGGAACGCGAGCGCGAACCCGATCGCGACAAGCGGCGGCAGAATCGATATCCAGGTTCCTGTCATTTCTTAGCGGCCAGCTGCGCGAGCACCGCCTTCATCGTCGCCTGCGTTTCGTCGCTGAACCACCCGCCGTTCATCTCTTCCGCGAAGCCGCCCCCAACGCGCTCGAAGGCAGCGGCGAGGTCCGCGCGGCACAGCGTGCGTGTGTGGGCCATCGCATGCGGCGGCAACTTCGTCAACGCGGTCGCGCGTTCAATCGCACGCGCGATAACCGCGTCCGGCGCGACGACCTCATCGACAAGCCCGACGCGCAGCGCCTCATCGGGGCCGATGAGCAGCCCACCCACGCACAGCCGCTCGGCCTGTCGCGCGCCAACGAGGCGCACCATCGCGAAGTGGATGATGGCCGGCATCGCCATGCCGACCTGTACCTCGTTCACGCCAATCTTGAATTCGCCGGCAGCCGCGACGCGCTCGTCACAGAAAACCGCCATCACCGCACCGCCGGCGGGACTGTGCCCGGTGATTGCTGCGACAACCGGCACGCGTGAGGTCGCGAGCCGCTTCAACAGCGCCAGGAACGCCCCCCAAAACTCCGCCATCTGCGCGCGGTCGCGCGCGAGCAGCGCCTTCATGTCGAGGCCGGCAGAGAACAGGCCCGGCTGCCCGGAGAGTACGATCGCACGTGCGTCGTCGCCGGCTTCGGCGAGCGCCTGCTCCAGCGCAATAACAAGTTCCGGGTTCAGCGCGTTGACGGGCGGCCGCGCGAGACGGATTTCCCGCACCACACCGTGATCAATCTTCTCCAGCATCGGGCTCTCCTTCTGTGTCATCCGGCACGCGCCATTCGACGAGTTCATCCAGCACGCTCGTCGCGTACGCGCCAGGCGGCAATTCGAATTCGATGCGCAGCGTCGTGCTGTCGAGGGGCGTCGCCTGTACATCGCGCGGTATCGTGCGCAGCGGGCGGCGGTCCGCGGTCGCGACACGCTCAAGGCCCGCGGCGAGTTTCGCATGACGCGCGATCACCGAGCGCTCGACCTGGGCGGCCACGCCGGTCGCCTCGCTGCCCTCCGAGCCCCACAGCGGCCCGCTCGGGTGAATCTCGCCGGTCGAACATCGCGCGAGCAGCGTGTCGTCGTCGAAGTCCGCAGCGAAGCGGCTGCCGCGCCGGTCGAGCATCATGATATCGCCATCCAGTGGCGTCGCCCAGTTGCCGTCGTCGACGCGCGCGTCGAGAATTTCGTTGAACAGCGCTGCACGCGCGGCGGAAATCATCATCCCGCGTTGCGTGCGGTCGCGCGGTGCCGCGCCGCCATCGAACCAGCGTTGCGCCCGTACGAGATTGCGGCCGCCCCGCCCAAATCGCTGCGGCCCGAAACGATTCGGCACGCCGTCGGCGAGCGCCCGAGCACGCGCGGCGAGCAGCGCCGCGTCCTCAGTGAGTTCGCGCAGGACGATGGAGAATTGATTGCCCAAGAGTGCGCCGCGCCGCAGCTTGCGCGAATGACGGTGGACCTCGAGGACGGTGGTGCCGAGCGCATCGAGTGTCGCGGGGTCAGGGTCCGTACCAAAACTATGGATGCTGAACCATTGCTCGGTCACCGCACGGCGATCCTTCATGCCTGCGAAGCTGACCGCCCGTGCCGGCACGCCAGCCCAGCGCGCGAGTTGCGTCGCGACCCATTGCGTATTCGCGTTGCGCTTGCGCACACGCACGAGCAGGTGCTCGCCGCTTCCATCGGGCGTGACCTTCGGCAGCTCGGTGACCTTGAAGTCGTCGGCGCTCTCTCGAATCAGCGCGCCGGGGCGTTCACGCATCGGTGATGAGCACGACCGCCGTCGCGGCGATGCCCTCGCCGCGACCAATCGCGCCGAGTTTCTCGGTGGTCGTTGCCTTCACGCTGACTGCGCCCGCCTCGATGCCGAGGTCCGCGGCGAGGTTCGCACGCATCGCATCGATGTGTGGCGCGACCCGCGGCGCCTGCGCGATTAGCGTGACGTCCGCGTTGGATGGCGCAAACCCATGCGCGGCGAGTTTCGCGACACACTCGCGCAGCAACGCACGGCTGTCCGCGTCTTTCCACTTGGGATCGGTGTCGGGAAAATGTGCGCCGATATCATCGAGGCCAGCGGCGCCGAGCAGCGCGTCACACAACGCGTGGATGATGACGTCGCCGTCAGAGTGCGCTACAAGGCCACGCGGGTGCGGGATTTCGACGCCGCCGAGGCGCACGTGGTCCCCGGGGCCGAATGCGTGTACGTCAAACCCCTGGCCGACGCGAATCCTCACCGCGCCGCCAGAATCGCGTCGGCGACAAGCAAGTCGCCGACCGTCGTGATTTTCAGGTTGTCCGCGCTGCCGCGTACCATCGCGGGCGCCACGCCGGCCATCTCCATCGCCATCGCCTCGTCGGTCGCTTCCGGGCCCGCTGCGCGCAATGCGCGCTCGAGCGGGCCGAGTTTGAACATCTGTGGCGTCATCGCACGCCACACGTCGTCGCGCTGCATCGTCCCGTGGACCTGCCCGCCGCTCGAGCGCTTCAGCGTGTCTGCAACCGGGACGCCGAGCAGCCCACCGACGCCATTCTGCTCGCATTCAACGATCAGTGCATCGAGGTCGGCGCGTGACAGCAATGGCCGGGCAGCGTCGTGGACGAGTACCCAGTCCTGGTCGGCTGCCGGCCCATTTTGCAGCCACTCGAGCGCGGCCAACACGGATTGCGCACGCGTCGCGCCGCCGACCGTCGTGTGCACCGGCACATTCGGCAGCGTGAGCGTGCCAAAAATCTTGTCATCAGCCGAGAGCGGCACGACGATGCCCGCAATGCGCTTCACGTCGGCGAAGCAGCCGAGCGTGTGCTCAATCACGGTGCGGCCGCCGAGCTTCGCGTACTGCTTCGGCAGCGACCCGCCGAAGCGCTCGCCGCGGCCGGCCGCCGGAACCACGACCCACAATCTATTTTTCATCCGGTTCCACGACCTGGTAGAAAGTTTCGCCGTCCTTGACCATGCCGAGTTCGTTGCGCGCGCGCTCTTCAATCGCCGCAAGCCCGTCCTTCAGGTCCGCGACTTCCGCGGCGAGCGCCGCGTTCCGCTCAGCGAGCCGCGCATTCTCCGCCTGCTGCGCCTTGAGTTCCTGCCGTAGTAGCCACGCATCGCGCGCGCCGCCGTCGGCAATCCAGAGCTGGTATTGCAGCACCAGGACCAGCACCGCGAGCAACGCTACCACCCAGCGCATTTATCCACCAAGTGTGGGAGCGGCGCCTTTGCGCCGCGATAATTATTTTCCGGGGAAGGCATTTATTCCCGGCCACGACGCCTTACCACCGAGCGCCGCTTCGATGCGCAGCAGCTGGTTGTACTTCGCAATGCGGTCGGACCGCGACAACGAACCGGTCTTTATCTGCGTCGCCGACGTCGCGACCGCGATGTCGGCGATTGTCGAATCCTCGGTTTCGCCGGACCGATGCGACACGACCGAGCTGTAGCCGGCGTCGGTCGCCATTTCTATAGCGGCAAGCGTTTCAGTCAGCGTGCCGATCTGATTCGGCTTGATCAGGATCGAATTCGCGATGCGTCGCTCGATGCCTTCGCGCAGGATCGCCGTGTTTGTGACGAACAGGTCGTCGCCGACGAGCTGGATGCTCGCGCCGAGCCGCTCGCTGAGCAGCTTCCAGCCGGTCCAGTCGTCTTCGGCCATGCCGTCTTCGATGCTGATGATCGGGAACCGCTCGACGAGTCCGGCAAGGTAATCGCAGAAATCCGCCGCGTCGAAGTGCCGGCCCTCGGAGTCGAGGTGGTACGCGCCGTCGCGGTAAAACTCGGAGCTCGCGACGTCGAGGCCGAGCCACACGTCCTCGCCGGCCTTGAAGCCCGCGCGCTCGACGGCCTCGAGAATCGTCTCGAGCGCCGCTTCATTCGACGGTAGATTCGGCGCGAAACCGCCCTCGTCGCCGACCGCGGTGTTGAGCCCGCGCTCG
>CAYXYM010000076.1:0-2786 GCA_964469285.1 uncultured Gammaproteobacteria bacterium
GGTTCCGGCAGTGAACTCGACATTGAGATCGTCGGCGTGGTGCGGGACGCGAAGTACAGCGACGTGAAGCAGGAAGTGCCGCCGCAGTTCTTCTTGCCGCACAAGCAGAACGCAGGGCTCGGCTTCATGAATTACTACTTGCGCACGAATCTCGCGCCCGAGGAGATTCTCGCGGCCATTCCCCGCGTCGTCGCCGCTCTCGACCCGAACCTGCCGGTCAATGGGCTCGCGACGATGCCGGACGTGATTCGCGACAACGTGTTCATGGATCGACTCATTGGCATGCTCTCTAGCGGCTTCGCCATGCTCGCAACGCTGCTCGCGGCCATCGGCCTATACGGCGTGCTGTCGTACTCGGTGTCGCAGCGCACGCGCGAAATCGGCTTGCGGCAGGCCCTCGGCGCGACCCCAACCGGTGTGCGCGGCATGGTGCTGCGTCAGGTCGGCTGGATGGCTGTGATCGGCGGGTTGATCGGGCTCGTCATCGCTGTGTTCCTCGGGCGAGCGGCCGAAGCGATTCTTTATGGGCTGAGCGGTTATGACCCGTTAGTACTCACCGGTGCGGTCGTCGTGCTCGCGGCGGTCGTGTTGTGCGCGGGCTACGTGCCCGCGCGTCGCGCATCGCGCATCGCGCCAATGGAGGCGTTACGTTATGAGTAGACTCTGGTTCGACCTGAAAATGACGATGCGCGCGCTCGTGCGCAGTTACGGGTTCGTCGCGATCGCCGTCACGGTGATGGCGCTCGGAGTCGGCGCGACGACGTTTGCGTTCACGGCGATCAACGGCGTGGTGCTGACACCACTGCCGTATCCGGATGGCGAGGAGCTCGTTCATATCGAACTCAACTCGGCCGATGACCCGAACGGGTTCGAGATCGGCGTGCACGACCTCGCGGACCTCGGTGCGCAACAGACCTCGTTCGAGTCACTGTTCGCGTACTACAACGGAACCGTGAACGTGAGCGGCGGCGACCAGCCGGTGCGCTATGACGGAATTTTTGTGTCCGCGAACGCGCTTGAGCAGATTGGTGTCGCGCCGGAACTCGGCCGCGTCTTCGTCGAGGGTGAGGATGCGCCCGGTGCGCCGCTGTCCATCGTGATTGGCTGGAACCTGTGGCAGCAGGACTACGGTGGCGTTCCCGGTATCGTCGGCACGCAAGTCCAGGTGAACGGGACGCCGGCCACGATCGTCGGTGTGATGCCGCGGGGCTTCCAATGGCCGATTCGTAACGACATCTGGGTGCCGATGCAGCAGGACCTCGACGCGCTGCCGCGCGGCGAGGCCATTACGGTGGAGGGTTTTGGTCGCTTGCGCGACGGCGTGACGATCGAGCAGGCGCGTGCCGAGTTCGCAACCTTGTACACAGCTATTCTTGCGGACAACCCTGGCTGGAACGTCGGCGCCACGACGGACCTCAATGAATACCGCGACGAGTTCGTCGGCAATCAGACCATGGGCATCCTGGCCGCGATGCAAGTCGCGACCTTTCTCGTGCTGCTCATCGCGTGCGCGAACGTCGCGAACCTGATTCTCGCGCGGACCGTCAGCCGTCGGCGTGAACTGTCGGTGCGAACGGCGCTCGGCGCGAGCCGTTGGCGCCTCGTTGCCGGCACGTTGTCGGAGAGCGTGCTCGTCAGCATCGTCGGTGGCCTCATCGGTATCGCCATCGCCCACGCGGGTGGCCTGGCGGTGGAGCGCTATCTGGTCGAGAGCGGTGACGGCTTCCCGTACTGGATGTCGTTCGGCGCGGACCTGCGTGTCGCCATCTTCGCAATCAGTATCGCGGCGCTCGCCGGTCTCATCGCGGGTCTCGTGCCCGCGCTGCGTGCGGCGCGCAGCGACGTGACCGAGGGCCTGAAGGCGGGCGGGGGCGGCGGCACGAGCGTATCGCTCGGCAAGCTCACGCGGACACTGATTACCGTCGAAATCGCGCTGAGCTGCGCGCTGCTCGTCGGCGGGGCGCTCACGGTTCGCTCGGTCGTGAACCTCCAATACGTATCACCCGGCGGCGACGTCACTGGCGTGATGACGGGTCGCATCGGGTTGTTTGAATCTGACTATCCCGACGAAGTCAGCCGTCGCCAGTTCTGGGAACGGCTCGAAGCGCGCGTTGCCGAGATCCCCGGCGTCACTGCCGCAACGGTGACCACGAGCATTCCGACCTATGGTGCCGGCGGCAACGCGTACCGGCTCGACGGGCAGGAGCCGTCGCCGGACGGACGCTATCCGTTCACGCGCACGGTCGTCGTGACGCCTGGGTATCTCGATACGTTCAAGATTCCACTCTTGTCCGGTCGCGATCTCGCGGTGAGCGACAATGCCGACTCGCTACCCGTCGCGCTGATCAACAAGACGTTTGCGGAGCGTGCGTTCCCCGGCGAGAGCGCGGTCGGCAAGCGGGTGCTGCTCGGTCGTGAGGGCGACCTCGCGTTGACTGTCGTCGGTGTCGTCGGCGACGTCTACCACAGCGGTCTCGATAACGACATGGTTCCGGCGGTGTATCAACCGCTCGCGCAGGCCGACGCGCGCTTCATGACCATCGCCGCGCGCACGCCGGGCGACGAGGCCAAGCTCGCCGGGCCGGTCCGTGAAGCCCTGCGTTCGGTCGATGCCGACCTGCCGATTTACTGGCTTCAGCCCGCGCAGGTGTGGGTCGACCAGAGCCGTTCCGGCCCGCGATTGCTGGGCATGATTTTCGGTGTCTTCGGCATTGCTGCGGTCGTACTCGCGAGCGTCGGCGTGTACGGCGTGCTCGCGTTCACGGTCGCGCAACGCACCCGTGAGT
>CAYXYM010000077.1:0-11345 GCA_964469285.1 uncultured Gammaproteobacteria bacterium
TCACGCTTTCGACCGGTCCGACCAGCCAGTCGAGCAGGTCAATGTAGTGGCTGGCCTGGTTCATGAACGCGCCTCCATCGAACTCCCATGTCCCGCGCCAGGCTGCGCTGTCGTAGTACTCCTGCGGTCGACTCCAGAACACGTTGACCGCCACCGACCAGATACGCCCGAAGCGGCCCTGATCGAGCGCGGACTTGAGCAATTGCAAAGTGGCGTTGCGTCGGTTCTGCTTGACCACAAAAAGGTGCACGCCTGCCCGGTCACAGGCCTCGACCATCGCAAGCCCGTCCTTCCACCGCGTCGCCATTGGCTTCTCGGTCATCACGTGACGACCCGATTGAGCAATGCGAATGGTTTGGGACGGATGAAGTCCGCTCGGCGTAGTTAAGACGATGCAGTCGGCCGCGGTTGTTTCGAGTAAATCATCGAGCGATGCGTGGCCAGCAGTACCGGTCTTCTCAACAGCGCGTGCGAGTGCTGCCGGATTCGTGTCGCACACGTCGGTCAACTCGCAACGCTCGGAGTGCTGGGTAATCGCTGCCAGATGGTTCTGCGCGATTCGGCCGCAGCCTACCAGTGCGAACTTCACTTTGCGCGCGTTCAAAGTCGGAATACCGTGAAACCGGCCGCCTCGGCCTCACGACGCTTATATAGTGCCTTCACATCGGCTAACACCGGGCGGTCACCCCGGCAAAGAGCGCGTAGCGCATCGATCGGCAGCGCGCAAAATTCTTCGTGGCCGACAGCAACTACGAGCGCATCGACCGGGTCCGCCGCCGTCACGGTTCCGAGCTCAAGACCATAGTGCGCTTTAAGCTCCGCCGCATCTGCCAGTGGATCCATGACCACTGGGGTCACGCCCCATTGCTCAAGCTCGCGTACCAAGTCAATCACCTTACTGTTGCGAATGTCTGGGCAGTTTTCCTTAAATGTGACGCCAAGAACACCGACGCGGCAACGTGCAACATCAATACCGTTGCGCAACATCAACTTGATTGCGTTACGCGCGACGTAACGGCCCATGTTGTCGTTGATTCGCCGACCAGCAAGGATGACCTGTGGGTGGTATCCCATCTGCTCCGCTTTGTGTGTCAAATAATACGGATCTACGCCGATGCAATGACCACCGACGAGTCCGGGCCGAAAAGGCAAAAAATTCCACTTGGTGCCGGCAGCCTCAAGAACTTCAATCGTGTCGATGCCGACTCGTTCGAAGACTACAGATAGCTCGTTCACGAGCGCGATGTTCAGGTCACGTTGAGTGTTCTCGATGACCTTGGCGGCCTCCGCAACCTTAATACTGCTCACACAGTGCGTACCCGCCGTTACAATACTTCTATAAAGAGAATCCACGGCCTTTGCCGTTTCAGGCGTGGATCCACTCGTAACCTTGGTAACGGTCGTAAGCGTATTCACCTTGTCGCCCGGATTGATGCGTTCGGGGCTATAGCCACAAAAGAAGCCCTCGTTGTACTTCAACCCGGATGAACGCTCGAGCACCGGTACGCAAACTTCCTCAGTACATCCTGGGTAAACAGTCGACTCGTAAATGACTACTGATCCTTCTGGCATGCGCTCGCCAATCGTGGTGCTAGCCGCGATCAACGCCCCTAGGTCCGGTCGGTTGACGCTGTCGATTGGCGTCGGAACAGTTACAATGAAGATGCTGCAATCACGCAGGGCTTCGGGGTCAGACGACAACGCGAGATGTCGAGCGGCCGCCAGCGTTTCACTCGACGTCTCAAGCGTCTCGTCTCGTCCAGACTGTAATTCATCAATGCGTGTCCGGCGGATGTCGAAGCCGACCACCGATCGGTGTTTCGCGAACTCGACAGCTAGCGGTAATCCGACGTAGCCCAAGCCAACAATTGCAATCGTACCCGACTCAATATTCATTTTCGTCCTTGACTCCTGACCTCGTGCCTCAGTCGCTCAATCTCGGTGAGAATCTCATCGTGTTCGCGGAGACGCCGTGCGAGAAATCGCCGCGTGACCTTCACTTTCTCTGCAACGCCGGCCGGGGTAAGGTTATAAAGGTACCCGGCTTTATTGCGGCTGTTGCGAAAGCTATGCATCTTGATTAGCCCCTTTTCGACTAGGGCCTTAAGACAATAATTGACCTTCCCCACGCTGACCCCGACGCGCTCGGCGATATCCCGCTGCGACAGCTCTGGATGTTGCTCCAAGAGCCGCAGGATTCCGTACCGCGTCGCGTCGTCTAACATGCCCCAACTACCGTTCAACCTTTGAACGCAAGCTTACCGGCGCCGCCATCGACTAGCAAGCCTTTGCCTGAGTTGCCATTTCCGGCGATACGCTATTCTGCCTTCCCGGCCAGGGGCGAAAGCCGATTCAGCGACCGATGCCGTAATAGATAAACCCGTGGTCCTTGATGTCGGTGGGCTCATATAGGTTGCGACCGTCGAAGAGGACGGGTGTTGTGATTGCCATGGCCATGGCAATTCGGGCGAAATCCGGCTGCCGGAACTGCTTCCATTCGGTGACGAGCGCCAGCGCATCGGCACCCTCGACGGCCGCGTACTGGTTATCGACGATTTCGACCTGCTCCATCGGCGTGCCCTGGGCGACGAGCGCGTCCCGGCCGGTGGTGTGCGCGACTGGGTCGAACGCCCGGATGCGCGCGCCGGCCCGTGCGAGCGCGTCGATGAGGACCAGTGACGGCGCCTCGCGCATGTCGTCGGTGCCGGGCTTGAACGCAAGGCCCCAGACAGCGACGGTCTTGCCAGCGACTTTGCCGGCGAAATGGCGCTCAATCTTCTCGAACAGCACACGCTTCTGCGCGGCGTTTCGTTCCTCAACTGCATTCAATAGTGTGGATTCGATGCCCGCAGCTCGAGCGGCGTGGATTAGCGCCTTTACATCCTTAGGGAAACACGATCCACCGTAGCCGGCGCCCGGGTATAGAAAGCGATGGCCGATCCGCGGATCCGAGCCGATGCCCTGCCGGACCATCTCGACGTCGGCGCCGAGCCGTTCGCACAGGTTCGCAATCTCGTTCATGAACGACACGCGTGTTGCGAGCATCGCATTCGCCGCGTACTTGCTCAGCTCCGCGTCACGCACGCCCATCACAATCACCTTCTCGCGACTCCGCGCGAAGGGCTTATAAAGCTCATGCATGATGGTCGCGGCAACTTCACTGTCGGTGCCTATCAAAATGCGATCTGGTCGCATGAAATCCTGAATTGCGGCGCCCTCAGCTAGGAATTCGGGGTTGCTGACGACGTCGAACTCTATCGCGGCACCTCGCGTCGCAAGCTGCTCGGCGATTGTCTCGCGCACACGGTCGGCGGTGCCGACCGGGACGGTCGACTTGCCGACGACGACCAAGTAGTCGTTCATCGCATCGCCGATGTTGCGCGCGACTTCGATGACATACTTGAGATCCGCAGAGCCGTCCTCGCCGGCCGGCGTACCGACGGCTATGAAGCAGACACGCGTGTTTTCGAGCGCGTCCGCAAGCACGGTCGTAAAGGTGAGACGTCCTTCCCGTGCGTTGCGCTCGACGAGTTCCGCGAGCCCGGGCTCATAGATAGGAATCTCGCCCGCTTTCAGGCGCTTGATTTTTGCCGCGTCGACGTCGACGCAGCACACGTCGTTGCCCATCTCCGCGAAGCACGTGCCCGTGACGAGACCGACGTATCCAGTGCCGACGACTGTAATCTTCACGCGACGAATCATACCGGATAGAATCGCCCGATGGTCCATGTCCTGAGCCTCGTCGCCCTGCTGTCTGCCGTGTGGCTCCTGCTGTCCGGCATGTTCTATCCGCTGTTCCTCATTCTCGGCGCCGCATCAATTGCGCTCGTGATTTGGCTCGCTGCACGCATGGACGTGGCCGACCATGAGGGCGTACCGGTCAGCCTAGGCTGGCGGACGCTCGTTTACTGGCCGTGGTTGCTGAAGCAGATTGCGTTGTCGAACATCGACGTCACGCGTCGGGTGCTGTCGCCGAGTCTTCCGGTGTCGCCGGTGAGCTTCGAGGTCACTGCGTTGCAGCGGACGCCGCTTGGCCGCACCATTTTCGCGAATTCAATTACGCTGACGCCGGGTACGGTGTCCATGAGCGTCGATGGGGAGACGATCTTGGTGCACGCACTGACGAAGGAAGGGCGAGATGAGGTGCTGGCTGGGGAGATGAACCGAAAAGCTAGCTGGTTCGAAGGCAGCAGCAAGTCTGAAGAGGGGCAGCTCTGATGTTTGTGGCGGCGGCGCTGGCGATTTTGGCGACGATGGCGGTCGCGCTCGGGCGCGCGATTGCGGGCCCGACGCTGTTCGACCGGATTCTTGCGGTGAACGTGTTCGGCACGAAGACGGTGCTGATTATCGCGGTGATGGGGTTCTTGACCGGTCGGCCGGAGTTTTTGGATATCGCGCTGGTGTATGCCTTGATTAACTTTATTGGGGTGGTGGCGGTGTTGAAGGTCGTTGAGTATGGGGGCTTAGGTGATTGATGGTGATTGACCTCATCAGTTGGGCGTTGCTGCTCGGCGGGAGCTTTTTCCTGATTGTCGGTGCGGTCGGGCTGGTGCGTCTGCCTCATTTTTATTCCCGCATGCACGCTGCGGGGGTTACTGACACCGGCGGCGCGGGGCTCATATTGCTCGGGCTGATGGTTCAAGGCGGCTTAACGCTCGTGACGGTGAAGCTGTTCATCATTCTGGTTTTCCTGTGGTTCACGAGCCCGACGGCGTGCCATGCCTTGGCAAGGGCGGCGGTGCATTCGGGTCTCGAGGAGAGCGTCGCTCCTACGTCCAATGACTAACCTAGTAGACATTGTCCTGATTAGCTTGCTGGCGGTGACGGCGTTCTCGCTGACGCGCGTCAGAAACTTGCTCGCGTCGGTGATGCTGTTCGGGATTTTCAGCCTCACAGCCGCGGCGCTGTTCGTCGTGCTCGACGCGGTGGATGTCGCGCTGACCGAGGCTGCAGTGGGTGCCGGTATCTCGACAGTACTGATGCTCGCGGCCATTGCAGTGGTCGGGCCGAAAGAAAAAGTGGAGCGCACTGCGCGCAAGCCGTGGGTTGCGTTGGTAGTCGTGGTCGTCACCGGCGCGGCGCTCATCTACGGCACGCTCGACATGCCGACGCTCGGCGACCCGGATGCGCCCGGGCACAACCATGTATCGCCGCGGTACACGCAGGACTCGCCCGACGAGATTGGAATCCCGAACATGGTGACCTCGGTGCTCGCGAGCTACCGGGGGTATGACACCTTGGGAGAGGTAATGGTGATTTTTGCGGCTGGGGTTGGGGTGCTGCTGCTGTTGGGGTCTGGGGCAAGAGGTGGGCAATCGCGGCGCAAAGGCGCCGCTCCCACATCTGGTGATTCAGAGTGAAAGACCACATCGTCCTCAGGGTCATCGCGAAGTTGATGATTCCGTTGATCCTGCTCTTTGGGCTGTACGTGCAGATTCACGGTGAGTACAGCCCCGGCGGTGGTTTCCAGGCGGGAGTACTGGTTGCCGCGGGACTGGTGCTGTACTCGCTGATCTTCGGGCTCGAGGCGGCGCACCAGGTGATTTCACCGCGCATCGCGGCGGTGCTGGCTGCGGTTGGCGGGTTGTTCTATGGGGCAATTGGAGTGTGGAGCATGCTCGCGGGCGGAAACTTTCTTGAGTACAAAGTGCTCGCGGCGTCGGCGCAGACGGGCGAGACGATGGGGATTGTGCTGATTGAGTTGGGGGTGGGGGTGACGGTGGCTGGGGTGGTGCTGGTGTTTTTTTACAGCTTCGCGGGGTTCAAAAAAGAATCGCTAGGGGATTGAGGGATGGAGTGGCTGGGGCTCTATAACTATTGGGTGGTGGTCGTACTGATGATGACGGGCTTCTGGATCGTCATCGCGCACGGCAACCTGCTCAAGAAAATCATCGGCCTGAACGTATTTCAGGCGTCGGTGATTCTGTTCTATGTGACCATCGGCAAGCTCGACGGCGGCACTGCGCCAATCGTCACGGACCTCGCCGCGATGGGCGCGACCGGTTATGCCAATCCCCTGCCCCACGTGCTGATGCTCACCGCCATCGTTGTCGGCGTCGCGGTGACAGCGGTCGGGCTCGCGCTCGTAGTGCGTATCCGCGCCGCGTACGGGACCATCGAGGAAGACGAGTTCGAGGACGACTCGCTGTGATGGCGCACCTGCCTGCGCTGCAGGTCCTGATACCCCTGCTGTGCGCCCCACTGCTGCTGCTTGTGCGCAACCGCAGTTTTGCTTGGTCCGTCGCCGTGCTCGCGAGTTGGGCGTCACTTGCGATCGCGGCGCTTTTGCTCGACCGTGTACTCGCTGACGGCGTCGTTAGCTACTTCATGGGTGGCTGGGCCGCGCCGTGGGGTATCGAGCTACGCGTCGATGCGCTAAATGCATACGTGCTCGTGGTCGTCGCGAGCATCGCGGCCGTCGTAACGCCATTTGCGCGTCGCTCCGTCGAGTCGGAAGTCGACCCGGACCGCATCCACTGGTTCTACTCGGCATGGCTGCTTGCGCTCGCCGGCATGCTCGGGATTACCGTCACGGGCGACGCTTTCAACGTCTTCGTGTTCTTCGAGATTACTTCGCTCGCGCAGTACGCGTTAATTGCCATGGGGCGCGACCGCCGTGCGCTGACCGCGAGCTACCACTATCTGATTATGGGCACGATCGGCACGACCTTCCTGCTGATCGGTATCGGGCTTTTGTACATCATGACCGGCACGCTGAACATGGCCGACCTTGCCGTGCGGCTACCGATCGTCGAAGACACTCGCACCATCCAGGCCGCGTTCGCGTTCGTGACGGTCGGCGTGGGCTTGAAGCTCGCAATGTATCCTCTGCACCTGTGGCTACCCAACGCGTACGCGTACGCGCCGAGCGCCGTCACCGCTTTGCTCGCAGCAACCGCGACGAAAGTTGCGGTATACGTGCTCATCCGTTTCTTCTTCACGGTGTTCGGCGAGCCGCCGCTCGTCTGGCTGCTGTTGCCGCTCGCGATCATCGGCATCGTGAGCCCGAGCCTCGTCGCAATCTTCCAGCACGACGCGAAGCGCCTGCTCGCATACTCGTCGGTCGCGCAGATTGGCTACATGCTGCTCGGCATCAGCTTCGCGACGGTTACCGGCCTGACCGCTGCGCTGCTGCACTTGTTTAACCACGCGCTCATCAAAGGCGCGTTGTTCCTCGCACTTGGTTGTGTCGCGTACCGCGTCGGGTCGACGACAGTCGCGCAGATGGCCGGCCTAGGCCGGCAAATGCCGTGGACGATGGCCGCGTTTGTAATCGGCGGCCTATCGCTGATCGGCGTGCCGCTCACGGCGGGATTCCTGTCGAAGTGGTATCTCGTGCTTGGCGCGCTCGAGCGTGGCTGGTTCGCGGTCGTCGCGGTAATTGTCGGCGCGTCGCTGCTTGCTGCCATTTACGTGTGGCGCGTGGTCGAACGCGCGTACTTCCACGACGCTCCGAACGGTCGCGTCGTGCGCGAGGCGCCGCTGTCATTGCTCATTCCAACTTGGGCGCTCGTGCTCGCAAACCTGTACTTCGGCGTGCAGACCGACCTCACCGTCGGCGTCGCAACGCGCGCCGCTGAAATGCTGCTCGGTTCGCCATGATTGCCTGGGCGCTCATCCTTCCCGCCGCCGGGGCCCTACTGCTGACCCTTTTCGGGCGTTGGCCGAACGTGCGCGAGGCCGTAACCCTCACGACTGCCGCGGCGCTTTTCGCAGCCGTCGCGTCGCTGTACCCGGAGGTTGCCGCCGGTGGGCGGCCGTCGCTAACGGTGTTCGAGGTCCTGCCTGGACTGCCGCTCGCCTTCGAGGTGGAACCACTCGGCATGCTGTTCGCCCTGGTTGCGTCGTCGCTGTGGTTTGTGACATCCGTGTACGCGATTGGTTATGTGCGCAAGAACCAGGAGAAGAACCAGACGCGCTTCTTTGCGTTCTTCGCGCTCGCGCTCGCCGCGACCATCGGCATCGCGTTCGCGGCGAACATGTTCACGCTGTTCCTGTTTTACGAGGCGTTGACGCTCGCGACCTACCCGCTCGTCACGCATGCCGGGACACCGGCTGCGAAGCGCGGCGGGCGCGTGTACCTCGGCGTCCTGCTGTCGACGTCGATTGCGTTCCAACTCGTGGCAATTATCTGGACATGGTCGCTGACCGGCACGCTGGACTTCACGGACGGCGGCATCCTCGGCGGCCAGGCGTCGGACGGTGTACTGATCGCACTGCTCGCGCTCTACATGTTCGGCATCGGCAAGGCCGCGCTGATGCCGTTCCACGGCTGGCTGCCCGCTGCGATGGTCGCGCCGACGCCGGTCTCCGCGCTGCTGCATGCGGTCGCGGTCGTGAAAGCCGGTGTGTTCACGGTGCTGAAGGTCATTGTCTACATTTTCGGGATCGAAACGCTGACCGCCGGTAATCTCGCAGAGTGGTTGCAGTGGGTCGCCGCGTTCACGCTGCTTGCGGCTTCGGTCGTCGCGCTCATGAAGACCAACCTGAAAGCGCGGCTCGCCTACTCGACCGTGAGCCAGCTCTCGTACATCGTGCTCGGCGCCGCGCTCGCGAACGCGTGGGCGGTCACCGGTGCGAGCATGCACATCGCGATGCACGCGTTCGGCAAGATCACGCTGTTCTTCTGCGCAGGCGCGCTGTACGTCGCCGCGAAGAAGACCGAGATCCCCGACCTCGACGGCATCGGCCGGCGCATGCCAGTTACGATGCTGGCATTCCTCATCGGTGCGGTCGCGGTCATCGGCCTGCCGCCGACCGGCGGCTCGTGGTCGAAGTGGTACCTGATGGTCGGCGCGGCCGACGCGGGCCAGCTGATCCTGGTCGGCGTACTCGCGGTGTCAACGCTGCTGAACGTCGCCTACCTGATGCCAATCGTTGCGCGCGCGTTTCTGCTGCCGCCCAAGGACGGCTGGACCGGCGGCGTGCAAGAAGCGCCGCTGCTGTGTGTGGTGCCGCTGTGCTTCACCGCGGCTGGCGCGGTCGCATTGTTCTTCGTCGCGCCACACCTCATCGAATTGATCGGAGCGATCCTATGAGCGAACGTCGCTGGTGGCTCGACGACCCGCGCAACGTGGACAAGGTCTACTACGCGCTGTGCGTGCTGTGCGCGCTGTCGGTCTTCGCTGATTTCTTCTACGACCGGCACTATGCGTTCGCCTTCCACGCAATCTACGGCTTCGTCGCCTGCGTCGGACTGGTGCTCGCGGCCAAGCAGTTGCGCAAGCTCGTTAAGCGGCCTGAGGACTACTATGATCGCTAACCTGCCGCCCGGGTTGGTGCTCATTGTCGGCGGCCTGCTGCTGCCACTCGTGCCGGCGCGGGCGCGCAACGCGTTCATGCTGCTCCTGCCGGTCCTTGGGTTCTGGCAGATGCTGTCCCTGCCCGCCGATGCGGCGCTGAGCATCGAGGCCTTCGGCGTGTCGCTCGAACTGTTACGCGTGGACCGCCTGTCACTGCTGTTCGGCTACGTGTTCCACCTCGCGGCGCTGCTTGGCCTCATCTACGCCCTCGGGCTCAAGGACACCGGCCAGCAGGTCGCCGCGCTGACCTATGCCGGCAGCGCGATTGGCGCGCTGTTCGCCGGCGACCTGATCACGCTGTTCGTCTACTGGGAACTCACCGCACTGACCTCGGTGTTCCTGATCTGGGCGCGGCGCACCGAGCGCGCGTATGCAGCCGGCATGCGCTACCTGCTGTTCCAGGTCGGTTCGGGCGTGGTGCTGCTCGCGGGCGTGGTGCTTCACTACCGCGAAACGGGCTCAATCGCGTTCGACCACCTCGGCCTCGCCGGCCCGGGGACCTGGCTGATCTTCATCGCGTTCGGCGTCAAGTGTGCGTTTCCGTTGCTGCACACCTGGCTGCACGACGCGTACCCCGAGTCGACTGCGAGCGGCGCCGTGTTCATGAGCGCGTTCACGACCAAGCTCGCGGTCTACGCGCTCGCGCGCGGGTACGCGGGCACCGAAAGCATGATCTGGATCGGTGCGCTGATGACCGCATTCCCGATTTTCTACGCGGTGATCGAGAACGACCTGCGCAAGGTGCTCGCCTACAGCACCAACAACCAGCTCGGCTTCATGGTCGTCGGCATCGGCATCGGCACCGAGCTCGCGCTGAACGGCGCGGTCGCGCATGCCTTCGCGCACATCCTGTTCAAGGCCCTGCTGTTCATGTCCATGGGCGCCGTGCTGCTGCGCGCGGGCACCGTCAACGGCTCGCAACTCGGCGGTCTCTACAAGTCGATGCCTTGGACCGCAGCATTCTGCATCGTCGGGGCGGCATCGATCTCGGCGTTCCCGCTGTTCAGCGGTTTCGTGAGCAAGGCGCTGATCATTAGCGCGACGGCCGACAACGGCTACACCTTTGTCTGGTTCGTGCTGCTGTTCGCGTCGGCCGGCGTGTTCCACCACTCGGGCATCAAGATTCCGTACTTCGCGTTCTTCGCGCACGACTCGGGCCTGCGGGTACCCGAGGCACCGCGGCACATGCTGGTCGCGATGGGCCTGACCGCAGCGCTTTGCATCGGCATCGGCGTGTTCCCCGACGCGTTCTACCGGCTGCTGCCCTTCGACACCGACTACGTACCGTATACGGCCAACCATGTCGTCGCGCAGCTGCAACTGCTGTTGTTCTCAGCGCTCGCTTTTTCGGTGTTGGTCCGCACCGGGATCTACCCGCCGGAGCTTCGCTCGACCAACCTCGACTTCGAGTGGCTCTATCGGCGCGCGATCCCGACGGCGCTTGCCGCCGTCGGCCGGGTCGGTGGCTGGGCGCGGGAGGCGGTCGGTGGGGCAGTTGCAAGGCAAGGCCGCTCAGGCTACGAAGCGCTGTACCGGCGGTACGGCCCACATGGACCGCTGGCAGGCCGCTGGCCGACCGGCTCAATGGCGCTTTGGGTGGCCGTGCTTCTCACGGCCGCCCTCCTCCTCTATTACCTGTGACGCAGTTCACGCTCTGGGTTGCATTCAGGGCCCGGAGACCCTACTCTAAGCCCCGTATCGGGTCGCGCCCGGTGCACCTCTGTAACTTCGCGAAGGAAATACAAGGAGTTATTCAATGAAAAATATAACCAAGCTGTTGTCCGCGGTTGCGGCAGGCCTGGTGCTGTCGACCGGCGCGTATGCGCAGGACGTCGCACCGGCCAGCAATCTCGGCCCAGCGGTGGTCGGCGCCAGCCAGTCCGAGGGTGGACTGTTTGGTGGCCTTGGGGCGACCGGGATGGCAGTGGCAACCACCGCTATCATGACGGCGACGTTCTTCGTCTCCGCCGAAGCGTGGGATGACCCGACGGAGGAAGTCACTCCGCCGCCGCCGCCACCGCCGCCGCCACCGCCGCCGCCGCC
>CAYXYM010000078.1:0-2866 GCA_964469285.1 uncultured Gammaproteobacteria bacterium
TCAGCCTGATCATCCGCGTGCTGTGCCGTCAGCATCGCCTCGCCTTCTTGGACTTCGGCCGCAAGCGCGGCATACCGCGCGTCGCGCGCGGCAGCCTCCGGTCCGGACTCGGCGTTCGTATCAACGGAAACGCGCACGGCAACGCAAGGGACCGACAGCGCGGCGGCTTCGCGGATGCAATGCTCGGCCCAGCGCGTGGCGTCTGCGTGCAGGCCGTGGTCAACGTGCACGGCACGCAGTGTATAGCCGCGCTCGTCGCGCAACGCCGCAAGCGTATGCAGCAATACCGTGGAATCAAGCCCGCCGCTGAATGCGACGCAGAAACGAAAACCCGGGTACCGGTCGAGAACAGCGCCGACCGCGTCGGGCGAGAAGGTCACTCTTTGAATTTGCCGAACTTCATCAACTTTTCGTAGCGCGCGGCGAGCAGCGTCTCGAGCGGCTGGCGTTCGACCTGGCGGAGGGTGTCGTTGATCGTTTTCTTCAGCGTCTCGGCCATGCTATCCGCATCGCGATGCGCGCCGCCGAGCGGTTCGTCGATCACGGCATCAATCAAGCCGAGCTGTTTCAGGCGCCGTGAAGTGATGCCCATCGCTTCGGCCGCGACGGAGGCCTTGTCTGCGCTCTTCCAGAGGATGGACGCACAGCCCTCGGGCGAGATCACCGAATAAATCGAGTACTCGAGCATCAGCATGCGATCGCCGACGCCGATGGCGAGCGCACCGCCGGAGCCCCCCTCACCGATGACGGTGCAAACGAGCGGTGTACGCAGATTCGACATTTCGAACAAGTTCTGCGCAATCGCCTGGCTCTGGCCGCGCTCCTCGGCACCGATGCCCGGGTACGCACCCGGCGTGTCGATCAGCGTGATGATCGGTAACCCAAAGCGCTCGGCGAGTTTCATGATGCGCAGCGCCTTGCGGTAGCCCTCGGGCTTTGGCATGCCGAAATTTCGCTTGAGCTTCTCCTTGGTGTCGCGCCCCTTCTGTTGCGCGATTACGGCAACGGCGCGACCTTCGAGGCGCGCAAGCCCACACACGATCGCGGGGTCGTCGCGATACATGCGATCGCCGTGCAGCTCCTGGAAGTCGGTGAACATACGGTTGATGTAATCAAGCGCGTAGGGCCTCTGCGGGTGGCGCGCCAGCTGCGCGACCTGCCACGCCGTGAGGTCAGAGAAAATCTGCTTTGTCAGCGCGCGGCTTTTTTCCTGCAGACGCTCGATTTCCTCGGAGAGATTGATCTCCGAGTCGTCGCCGACGAAGCGAAGTTCATCGATTTTCGCTTCCAGTTCGGCGATGGGCTGCTCGAAATCGAGAAAGTTCATGTTCACAGGTCCGAATCTTACAACATCGCGGCGCAAAGGCCGCGAAATTCAATCAAGCCGCGCCCATCGCGACGGGCCCGCCGTCGTAAATCATGCGCACGTTGCCGGCGCCGACGAGCGTGACGAGGCGGTCGAACAGCGCGTCCTCGGGTCGCACACGCCACTGCGTGCCGAGGTCCACCGGCACGCCCGCCGACCAGCCGCGGTAGTTGACCCAGACCGGGCAGCCACCGCGCCGGTACGGCTCAAGCGTCTCCTTCAAGCGCGTCGCGAACGCCGGGTCCGCATCCGCGCCGCGCCAGTCGATCTCGAGCCGCTTGCCCCACGCTTCGCGTGCCTGCGCGATGTCGTACATCTGCTTCTGCGCGATGCGGTAGCCACCGCTGAACTCGTCGAAGCTGATCTTGCCCTCGACGACGAGTAATTGGTCGCGCGTCACGATGTTTCGATACCGCGCCGCGACGTCCTCGAACAACGGCAGCTCGACGCGCCCGCTACGGTCGTCGAGCGTGAGCGCGAGGCGGCCGTTTCGCTTCTTCAAGTCAACGACGAGCCCTGCGAGCGTCACGTTCTTCTGATTGCCACGATTGCGCCAGCGCTCCTTCGGGTCATCGGAGCCGTTCGCACCGCCGCCCTCGCCGACCTCCTCCGCGAGCGCCGCGATCTTGCCGCTGACGAAACACGCGAGCTCGGTCTCGTATCGTTGAATCGGATGACCGGTGAGGTACAGACCGAGTGTCTCCTTCTCACCGCTGAGCCGCTCCTGCTCGCTCCACTCGATGACTGCCGCGTCCGGCACGGAGAGCGGCACGGCAACTGGCGCATCGCCGCCGCCAAGCCCGAACAGGTCCTCTTGCCCAGTGGTCTCCGCGCGCCCGTGTTGTTCGGCGAGCTTGACCGCGTGCGGGAGCTGCGCCATCAGCGCGGCGCGACTGGTGCCGAGCGCGTCGAGCGCGCCGGCCTTGATCAGCGCCTCAAGGACGCGCCGGTTCGCCTTGTGCAGGTCGATGCGGCGGCACAGGTCGGCGAGGTCCATGAACGGGCCGCCGTCGGCGCGTGCCGCAGAGATCATCTCGATCGCGGACTGGCCGACACCACGGACTGCGCCGAGCCCGTAACGAATCTTGTCGTCAGTGGCGACCGTGAAGCCGTATTCCGATTCGTTGATGTCGGGCGCGAGCACCGCGAGGTTGAGCTGGCCGCATTCATCGATCAGCGTCACGACCTTGTCGGTATTGTCCATTTCCGTCGACAGCACCGCCGACATGAACGCGGCTGGATGGTGCGCCTTCAACCAAGCGGTCTGGTACGCCAGCATCGCGTAGGCCGCTGAATGGGAGCGGTTGAAGCCATAACCCGCGAATTTTTCGATAAGGTCGAAAATCTGCGTCGCGAGGCGCTCGTTGATGCCATTCGCGACCGCGCCCTCGGTGAAGACACTGCGCTGCAGCGCCATCTCTTCGGGCTTTTTCTTGCCCATCGCGCGGCGCAGCAGATCCGCAGCGCCGAGCGTGTAGCCCGACAGCACCTGCGCGATCT
>CAYXYM010000079.1:0-2820 GCA_964469285.1 uncultured Gammaproteobacteria bacterium
GCGGGCATCGGTTCGTGTAGAAGCGATGGATCGTGGCGAAGCACCGGTGCAAGCCGGTACGCATCGTAGCCCAGCGCAAATAGCCGCGTGTTGCGTTCCATGTCGGCGCCGAACGCCGCCACAAGATCCTGCCGCGTCCGGGCGGTCTCGGGGTCTGGGTCGATGACCCAGGGCATGTCGGTGAACGCGATGCCGTTCAGGTCGCTGTCGGCGCTACGGTCGGCGACGCCGGAGTACAAATGCGATGACGCGAATACCGGTAGGTCGGACGCATGGTGGAACCGCAGCTGCGGTCGCAAGGACCGCGCCTGCTGCGGGGTCGCGACGATGAATACGAAGTCGGCATCGCGCCGTCGACGCGGCTCTGCGTGCAGGTCGGCTTGCAGCACCACCCGTAGCGTTGCCAGCCGTGCGCGACTTTCGTCAATCGCGAGGGCGCGCGTGATTGGCGCGGAATGATCGCGTTGCTCCGGGTCGTACCATTGCGTGGCGAGCACTGCGCCGCCTTGTTCCTCGAAGCGGTTCGCGAACGCGTTCAGCATGCGGGCGCCGAGCTCGCTGTCGGGTACGAGCGCGACTGCGCGTGCGTGACCTGCCAGAATCGCGCGCTCCGCGATCTGCGTCGCTTCGTCCTCGGGTACGAGGCCGAACGAATAAAACGACGGCGGCGCAGTGCCGAAGTCGAGCGTATTCAGCGCGAGTACCGGCACAGTCAATCCGCCTGCCCCGGCAAGCGCGGCGACCGCGTCTTTCTGCAGTGGACCGACTACGAAATCGGCGCCGCTGGCGACTGCGTCGCGGTAGTATTCGGCGGCACGCTCCGGCGAATCGCCCGTGTCATAGAACCGGACGACCGGGCGGCGCGCGTCGGCGGGACTCCGGTACAGCGCCGCGAGAAAGCCGTCTCGTACAGCTTCGCCGGCGCTTGCGAAGCGCCCGCTCAGCGGAAGCAAGACGGCGAATTCGCGGACCCCGACCGACAGGCGCCGCTGCTCGTCCACGAGCCTCGGCAGGAACGCGGTGATCGCGGGATGCGCGGGATAGGTGCGGCGCCACACCGCGACCGCGCCGTCGAAGTTCCAAGGATCCTGCCAGGCGTGTCTTCGTAATTCGGCGAGCGCGAGCCAGCCGTCGAGCACCGGATCGCCGCCCGAGACATCCGCGGAGTCGACCTGGCGCAGTGCGCGCCAAATTTGCTGATGATTTTCGCTGATCTCGGATTCGAGCGCGAGAAACGCTTCGCGGGTAACGAAGCGCTCGACCGCCGTACTGGGTTGGCCGAGCAGCAGGTAAGCATCGCCTTGCAGCTGCAGGGCGCGCGCAGCCAGCCCTTTCGGCATCGCTGACAAGTCACGCGGTATTTGGCGCAGCGCGTCCGCGGGCTGGCCATCCAGCAATGCGAGTTCGCTCGACAGTAATTGCGCGAGCAGTGTCGCGTAATCGTCGAGTGACGCAAGATCGACGCGGGCCAGCAACGCGCGCGCCGCTTCGAAATCCCCGGCGTCGCGTTGCAACTCCGCCGCGCGAACGCGCAAACGCGATGCCTCGGCGGCCGGCGCGCGGTCCGCGGCGCGCGCATAAATCGCCGCGGCCTCGGCCGGGCGCCCAAGCTCGGCGAGACGCGCTGCAGCCGTGGTGTCCGGCGCCTCGATGCGCTCGCGCGGTGCCGGCGCCGCGCACGCGGAAAGAATCGCTGCGATGAGCGCGACGGTGGGCCAGGACAGTTTTCGGGTTCGGGCTTGCGCGACCATGGGGTCAACCATGAAGATGGGCAGCCAGTATCCCGACGGGTATTCAGAGTGTCAATTGACGCCGGAACGCTTTATGTCGTCGCGACGCCAATCGGCAATCGTGGCGACTTCACGGATCGCGCGCGCGCCGTGCTCGGCGCGGTTTCGTTGGTGCTGGCGGAGGATACGCGCAGGACGCGTCCCTTGCTGCGCGACCTCGGTATCACAACGCCGCTGCTCGCATTACACGAACACAATGAGCGTGCGCGTACTGCGGAACTGGTCGAGCGACTGCGATGCGGGGAGTCGCTCGCGCTCGTCAGCGACGCCGGGACGCCGCTCATCAGCGATCCGGGCTTCGTCCTCGTGCGCGCCGCCCGCGACGCCGGTTTCACGGTCAGCCCCGTCCCTGGACCGTGCGCCGCCATCGCGGCCTTGTCCGTCGCGGGATTGCCTGCCGACCGGTTCGCGTTTGAAGGGTTCCTGCCGCCGAAGGCGGTCGCACGCCGTCGCGCACTCGAAGCGCTTGCTCGCGAGCCGCGCACGATGGTGTTCTACGAGGCCGTGCACCGTGTGCGCGAAACGCTCTCCGATCTCGCGGCGACATTCGGCGGTGAGCGTGCCGCGTGCGTAGCGCGGGAGCTGACCAAGATTCATGAAACCGTGCGCGCAGGCAGACTTGACGACATCGCCGCGTGGGCGGCGACCGACGACGACGTCATACGTGGTGAGGTCGTCATCGTCGTCGAGGGTACGGCCGAAGCGGCGGCAACGCATGCAATCGATGCACGGTCGCTGTTGCTCGAACTTGCGCGGGCGTTGCCCGCGGCCAAAGCCGCGCAAATCACCGCGAAGGTGACCGGCGAGCCGCGCAAGCAGTTGTACCAGTGGCTGGTCGATTCCCAGACCCGCCGCCCATAGTGGTAGAATCGCGGCCGAGTCAGCCAGACAGTCGCTGCGCTTAGCGCAGAGGAAAGTCCGGGCTCCACAGGGCAGGGTGCCAGGTAACGCCTGGGCGGCGCGAGCCGACGGCCAGTGCCACAGAAAACAAACCGCCTAAGCGCCCTCGGGCGCCGGTAAGGGTGAAAAG
>CAYXYM010000080.1:0-3467 GCA_964469285.1 uncultured Gammaproteobacteria bacterium
CATCGTTGCCGGCCCCGATGCGAGCGACGAAGCCGCGCTCACAGAGGCGCGGGCGTTTCCGGGCCTTGCCGGCGCCGATTTGGCGAAGGTGGTGTCGGTGACTGAAGGTTACCAATGGCGGGAAGGCACCTGGACTTTGGAGGCAGACCCGGCCTATCGCGGCGCAAAGGCGCCGCTCCCACAGGCGGCGTCGCTCCCACAATCGGTGGCTTCGCCGCCGCGTCGGATGAAGGTTGTGGCGTACGACTTCGGTGTTAAATTCAATATCTTGCGGATACTTGTTGACCTTGGTTGTGATGTCACGGTCGTGCCCGCACAAACGCCTGCCGCGGACGTGCTCGCGATGGCACCGGACGGTTTGTTCCTCGCGAACGGGCCAGGCGACCCGGCGCCGTGCGACTATGCCATCCAGGCGACGCAGGTGTTCCTCGAGCGGAAGATTCCGGTGTTCGGCATTTGCCTCGGTCACCAGCTGCTCGCGCTGGCCGTCGGTGGCCGTACGCTGAAGATGGCGACCGGCCACCACGGCGCGAACCACCCGGTCCTGGATCTCGCGACGGGCTGCGTGATGATTACGAGCCAGAACCACGGTTTCGCGGTCGACGAGGCGAGCCTGCCCAAAAACGCACGCGCGACGCAGCGCTCGTTGTTCGACGGGACCTCGCAGGGACTCGAGCTGACCGACCGACCTGCGTACAGCTTTCAGGGCCATCCGGAAGCAAGTCCGGGGCCACACGATGCAAAACCGT
This sequence comes from uncultured Gammaproteobacteria bacterium, assembly GCA_964469285.1. Taxonomy (GTDB): domain Bacteria; phylum Pseudomonadota; class Gammaproteobacteria; order Natronospirales; family JAIVGZ01; genus JAIVGZ01. Next base: position 750 of record CAYXYM010000080.1, read on the forward strand.
TATTTGAACCGTTTATAAGCATGATGAGGGGGAAGACACAATGATTAGGATGCTCTTAACCGTACTCGCGTTGGCCGTCGCCGCGCCGGGTTTCGCTGCGAAGACCGCGGGCAGCGACGTGCCGCTCGAAGACTTCTTCCGCCATTCCGAGTTCACAACGGTCAGCCTGTCGCCCGACGGTCTGCATCTCGCCGTCACGGTCCCTGAAGACGATCGCACCCTGCTCGCGGTCCTCAGGGTCAACGACAAGAAGCTGATCGGCAAGTGGGACTACGGCACGAACCTGCACATCCAGGACGTGCTCTGGGTGACGAACGAGCGCATCGTGTTCCGCGTCGCGTACAAGACCGGCAGCTTTGATTTCCAGGCGCCGGCACCGGACCTCTATGCGTCGAATATTGACGGCTCGCGCCGAATCGACATCCCGAACGGCAATACCTACCAAATTCTCGGCCGCGTGAAAGCCGAACCCGGCAAGCTTTGGGTGCAGCGCTCGATCGACCAGGCCTACCTGTTCCGTCTCGACACGATGACTGGGCGCGTGATTACCGAGGCGATGGCGCCGCTCGACGGCGGCGGCTTCATACTCGACCGTGAGGACAACCTCCGCTACGCGGTCGGCGTGGTCGACCATGGCCGCAAGGCGCGGACACTGCGCCGCGACGGCGACGATTGGACGCTGGTCCGCGAAGACGACACGCGGGCGGGCGGTTACAGGCAGCCGCTCGGCTTCCTGCCGGACAACAAGCGCGTGTATTTCGGGGTCAGCGACGAAGGCGAGCCTGCGCGCTTGGTCGCGATGGACCCCGAGACGCAGGAGTCGACGGTGCTCTCGAATAACGGCACGGTCGATCCGTCCGGCTTCGTCACCGGCCACGACGAGTCGACCTTGCTCGCGCTACGCTACGAGGATGGTTATCCAAGCTATGATTTAATCGCGCCGGAGCACCCGCTCACGCCGGTGCTCGCCGGCCTCATTGCAGCGTTTCCCGATCACGCGGTGCAGTTCTTCAACGTCTCCGAGGATGAGAACCTGGTCGTGTTCAGGGTCTTCAGCGATGTCGACCCCGGCACTTTCTACATGTTTAATCGTGAGACCGGCCAAGCAACTTATTTGTTGTCGAACCGCCAGTGGATCAAACCCGAAAAGATGGCGAAGCAGCGCCCGATCAGCTACGAAGCGCGCGATGGACTCAAGATTCACGGTTATCTGACGCTGCCAAACGGCCTCGAGCCGAAGAATCTGCCGATGGTGTTGTTCGTGCACGGTGGTCCGCACGGCCCGCGCGACGGCTGGGGCTTCGATCCGCACGTGCAGGCAATGGCGAGCCGAGGCTATGCGGTGCTGCAGGTCAATTACCGCGGCTCCGGTGGGTACGGCCGCAAGTTCATGTCGGCCGGCTACCGGAAGTGGGGCACGACCATGCAGGACGACCTCACCGACGCGGTGAAGTGGATTACCGGCGAGGGCATCGTGCATCCGGACCGCGTGTGCATTTATGGCGGCAGCTACGGCGGTTATGCGGCGCTGATGAGCCCGGCGCGTGAGCCCGACTTGTACCAGTGCACGATCGGTTACGTCGGTGTGTACAGCCTGCCCATGATGTTCAAGTGGGGCGACATCCCCGACAGCAGCTCCGGCCGCGCGTTTCTTGAGCGGGTCCTTCCCGAGACGGAGGCCGAGCAGCGCGCACAGTCGAGCGCGTACAACGTCGACAAGATCACGATTCCGGTGATGCTCGTGCACGGTGAGAAGGACCAGCGCGTCCCGATCCAGCAGTACAACTTCCTGCTGAAAGAGCTGCGTCGGGCCGGCAAGCCACCCGAAGACACGGTCGTTGAGAAGAAGGAAGGCCACGGCTTCTACGATGTCGACAACAATGCCCGGCTCTACACGCGCATCTTCAAGTTCTTGGACAGGCACACCGCACTGCGCGACTAGATGCCAAAACGCACCGACATCACGAGCATCCTGATTATCGGGGCGGGCCCGATTGTAATTGGACAGGCCGCCGAGTTTGATTACTCGGGCGCACAGGCGTGCAAGGCGCTGCGCGAGGAGGGCTATCGCGTCATCTTGGTGAACTCGAACCCGGCGACGATCATGACGGACCCGGAAATGGCGGACGCGATTTACATCGAACCGATCCATTGGGCGACCGTCGCGCGCATCATCGAGAAGGAGAAGCCGGACGCGTTGCTGCCGACGATGGGCGGCCAGACCGCGCTGAACTGTGCGTTGGATCTGGTGCGCGAGGGCGTGCTTGAGAAGCATGGTGTCGAGTTGATCGGCGCGTCACGCGATGCAATCGACATGGCCGAGGATCGCGAGCTGTTTCGCAACGCAATGCGGGAGATCGGGCTCGCCGTGCCGCAGGCCGGCATCGCGCGCACGCTCGAGGAGGCGTGGGAGGTGCAGCAGGAGGTGGGATTCCCCACCATCGTGCGACCCTCGTTCACGCTCGGCGGCAGCGGCGGAGGGATCGCCTACAACCGCGAGGAATTCGAGGAGATCGTCGCGCGGGGTCTCGACCAGTCGCCGACCAGCGAAGTGCTACTCGAGGAATCCGTCATTGGGTGGAAAGAGTTCGAGATGGAGGTCGTTCGCGACAAGAACGACAACTGCATCATCGTCTGCTCGATCGAGAACCTCGACCCGATGGGCGTGCACACGGGGGATTCGATTACGGTCGCACCCGCGCAGACGTTGACCGACAA
>CAYXYM010000081.1:0-4338 GCA_964469285.1 uncultured Gammaproteobacteria bacterium
GGAATAACCTCGACGACACGCACGCTGATCGCGGCGAGCGAACGAGCGAGATCCTTCGCGAGGTTTGAGATCTGACTGACCTTGACGCCCGCCGCGGGTTGCAGTTCGAAGCGCGTGATCACGGGCCCGGGGTGCACGGCCACGACTTCGACCTCGATACCGAAGTCGCGCAACTTCATCTCGACGAGGCGCGACATCGCTTCGAGCGACGATTCCGAGTAACCCGCTTTGTGTTCGGGCGCGGCGTCGAGCAACGACAGCGACGGCAATTCGCCCGGCCCGCTCGTTTCGAACAGCGGCACCTGGCGTTCCTTCTGCGACCGCACGCTCGGCTCGAGCTGCTTGATCACGGGCTCGATGCGCACCGGGGTGCGTTTCTCGACGCGTTCCTTCTCGACTTTCACCGCCGACACACGATCCTGTTTCGCGCGGCGTGTGACGAGCCAGGCTTTAGCGCGGAACCAGCGGTTGCGCGCGCGCTCGACGCCATCGAGCGTGAGCCGGCCAACGGCGTCGACGAGCGCGAGCCACGACAGGCTCGTGAACAGCGTGACGCCGGCTAGGAACAGCGCGAGCAACAGCAGCGTCGCGCCGACAAAACTGAACAGGCTCACGAACAAATCACCGACGACGTTGCCGAGCACACCGCCCGCGGCGACGAGCGGCAAACTGCCGTTGTCGACCGCAAAATGCAGGCCGGCGAGTCCAGTTCCGATCATCACGGTCAGCAGGAAGCCGACCGCGCGCGCAATCAGCGTCGCACGATCCTGGCGCGCGTCGGGGTTGCGACCGACGAACAACAACCAGCCCGCGTACGCGAGCATGATCGGCACCAGGTAAGCCACATAGCCGAACAGATACAAGAAGACGTCCGCGAACCACGCACCAAAGCGACCGCCTGCATTCACGACATCGAGCGTGGTGCCGCTGCGCGACCAGCCCGGGTCGGCCGCATCGTAGGTGAACAACGCGAGCAGCAAGTACAGCGCGGCCGCGCTGAACACGAACAGCGCACCCTCGCGCAGCCCGCGGCTGATGTGCGCACCGAACAGACCGGCGATGGTGGATGCCTTCTTGCGGGTTGCCTGCGCCACTCAGTCGTTCAACAACGCCGGGTGGATGACTTTACCGTCGCGCACGTTCACGCCGCCCGCAAGCGGCGCATAATCTTCCCAGCCGCCGGCTGCGAGTCGCGACGCGTACGGTGCGATCGCAGCCGACAACGCCTGCGACGCGGTGCGCGGAACCGCACCTGGCATGTGCGTGACGGTGAAGTGCGTGATGCCCTCCCAGACATAGGTCGGGTTGTCGTAAGTCGTCGGCCTAGCGGTCTCGATGCAGCCGCCCTGGTCAATCGCGATGTCGACGATGACCGACCCCTGCTCCATCGAGCGAACCATCTCCGCGGTCACGAGCTTCGGCGCCTTCGCGCCCGTCACCAGCACCGCGCCGATGACGATGTCGGCCTGGCGCACCGCGTCGGCGATGTCCGAGGGATGCGGGTAGAGCCCGGTCACGTTATGACCGAGCGCGCGCGCCTGCACGAGCCGGTCGCGGTTGATGTCGAACACCGTGACTTCGGCGCCTAGGCTGGCGGCAACGATCGCGGCGTTGAAGCCCGCGACCCCCGCACCAAGGATAACGACCTTGCCGCGTTTCGCGGCCGGAATGCCGCCGAGCAGGATGCCCTTGCCGCCCTGCGGCTGGTGCAACAGGTGGGTCGCGACCTGCACGGACAGTCGGCCGGCGATGTCCGACATCGGCGCGAGCAGCGGCAGCAGCCCATTGACCTCGACCGTTTCGAACGCGACTGCGGTCAGGCCGATTTTCTGCAGCGCTTTCGTAAGCTCGGGCTCCGCAGCGAGGTGCAGGTAGCAGAACAGGAGGTGGTCGCGCTGCAGGTATTTGAGGTCCTCAGCGATTGGTTCCTTGACCTTCACGATCATTTCGGCTGACTTGAACGCCGTCTCGTGGTCGGGCACGATTTCTACGCCGACCTCGTGATACTGCGTATCGTCATAGCCGCTCAGAAGCCCGGCGCCGCTCTCGATGAACAGCTGGTGCCCTTCGCGCACGAGTCCCGCGCAAGCCGCCGGCGTCAAGCCGACGCGGCCCTCAAGCGGTTTCAACTCGCGGGGGATGCCGATACGCATACTGCCTCCTAGGGTGGGAATGTTAGACTTGCGCGTTCGTAAAAATCCGGAGAATTATACATGAGTAACCAGCCCGCCTCCCGCCATTGCCGGCTCCTGATCCTCGGTTCAGGGCCCGCGGGATATACCGCTGCGGTCTATGCTGCGCGCGGAAACCTGAAGCCGGTGCTGATCACCGGGCTCGAACAAGGTGGGCAGCTGACGACGACCACGGACGTCGACAACTGGCCTGGCGACGTCGAGGGCCTGCAGGGTCCCGCGCTGATGGAGCGTATGCGCGCACACGCGGAGCGCTTCGACACGGATATCATCATCGACCACATCCACACTGCGGACCTCAATGCGAAACCGTTCCGGCTCGTCGGCGACGCGGGTGAGTACACCTGCGATGCGCTGATCATCGCGACCGGTGCGTCCGCAAAGTACCTCGGGCTGCCCTCCGAGGAGGCGTTCAAGGGCCGCGGCGTATCTGCGTGCGCGACGTGCGATGGCTTCTTCTATCGTCAGCAACCCGTCGCAGTAATCGGCGGCGGCAACACCGCCGTCGAGGAGGCGCTGTACTTATCGAATATCGCTTCCGAAGTCACGGTCGTGCATCGGCGCAACCGCTTTCGCTCCGAGAAAATCCTTGCGGACAAGCTGGCGGGCAAGGCCGCGACCGGCAACGTGAAGATTCTCTGGGACCATACGCTCGACGAAGTGCTCGGCGACGACTCTGGCGTGACCGGGATGCGAGTGAAGTCGGTGAAGGACGGCTCGACGCAGGATCTCGACCTCCAGGGTGTGTTCATTGCGATCGGCCATTCGCCAAACACGCAGTTGTTTGACGGCCAGCTTGAGATGGAGGGCGGCTATATCGTGACCAAGGGCGGCCGCAACGGCGATGCGACCTCAACGTCGATTCCTGGCGTGTTCGCGGCGGGCGACGTGATGGACCACGTGTACCGGCAGGCGGTGACGTCGGCGGGAACTGGCTGCATGGCCGCGCTCGACGCCGAACGCTACCTCGACGCGCTGGCGGGCATCGGACCCTGACGGTCACCGAACACCGCTCAATTCATACGGTGCCGGCGACGGGCTGGCAAGCGCTCGCGGGCGCCGACAATCCGTTCGCAAGCCACAGATTCCATGCGGCGCTAGAAGACGCCGGCTGTGTCGGCGCCGGCACCGGCTGGGAACCGCGCCACCTGACACTCGAGGCCGACGGCGGCCTCGTCGGCGCGCTCCCCCTGTTCGAGAAATGTGATTCGTTCGGCGAATTCGTGTTCGACTGGGCATGGGCGGACGCATGGCAGCGCGCGGGCCGCGACTACTACCCGAAGCTTGTCGCGGCCGTGCCGTTCTCACCGGTTGGCGCGCCGACGGTGCTCGTCCACCCCGGCGCCGATCCGGTCGCGGTCGCGGACGCGCTGATTGACGCAGCGCTCGCGCGCGTCGCCGACGAAGCAATTTCGTCGCTGCACCTTTTGTTTCTCGACGACAAAACCGCGGACCGGCTCGCTGCGCGTGGCTTCATCCTGCGCGAGGACTGCCAGTTTCACTGGCACAACGACGGATTTCGCGACTTCGATGACTTTCTCGCACGCTTCCGATCGGCAAAGCGCAAGGAGGTACGCCGCGAGCGCCGTCAGGTCGTGCAATCGGGGCTCGTGCTGCGACGCCATCCAGGGAGCACCGTCGACAACGCGCTGTGGGACACGCTGCACGCGCTGACCGCACGCAGCTTTTACCTGCGTGGCAATGCACCGTATCTGACTGCGGCTGCCTACCGTGCGCTGGGCGAAGGCCTCGGCGATGCAATTCAGGCGTTCGTTGCGTGGGACGGCGACGAGCCGGTTGCGTGCGCGTTGTGCTTCGAGTCAGCCGATGCGCTGTACGGTCGATACTGGGGGGCGCGCAACGAAGTGCCCGGCCTGCACTTCGAGCTCTGCTACTACCAGGGCATTGCTTACTGCATCGCACGGGGGCTCTCACGCTTCGAGCCAGGCGCGCAGGGTGAGCACAAGCTCGCGCGCGGCTTTGACCCGGTTCGTACGCGATCCGCGCACTGGATCGCCGACCCTGCACTGCGCGCGCCGGTCGACGACTGGTGTCGGCGCGAGCGTGACTTTACAGCGCGCTACCTCGCCGCGGCAGCGCGGCATCTTCCCTTCCATCGCGGGGAGTCGCCCTGATGGCAACTTTG
>CAYXYM010000082.1:0-4936 GCA_964469285.1 uncultured Gammaproteobacteria bacterium
GCCTCCTCGTCCATTTTTACGTAGCCGCCGAGTGGGATACGCGCGATGACGTACTCCGTGCCGTCGCGCGCCATGTGCGACCAAATCGGCTTACCGAAGCCGACCGAGAAACGCTCGACGAATACACCGCAGCGCCGCGCGACCCAGAAGTGACCGTACTCGTGCAGCGTGACGAGCACGCCGAGGGTGACGATGAATGCGAGCAGTGAAATGAGGACGCTCAATGTGCGGCCCGCCGGACTTCGCGTTCCGCGACTTCGCGTGATTCGGTGTCGATCGCGAGTACTGCATCGAGGTTGTCGACGCGCGCAGTGCCAACGTTCGCGAGCGTCGCGCGGATGACGCGTGCGATTGCGGTGAAGCCGAGTCGGCCGTCGAGGAACGCATCGACCGCAACTTCGTTCGCGGCGTTCAATACGGCGGGCGCGCAGCCGCCGTCGGCGAGCGCGTCGAACGCGAGTTGCAAACACGGGAACCGGTCGTGGTCGGGCGCGCTGAATTCGAGTCGTGCGAGCGCGGCGAGATCGAGGCGCTGCACGCCGGCATCAATCCGGTCCGGCCAGGCGAGCGCGTGCGCAATCGGCGTGCGCATGTCGGGGTTGCCGAGTTGCGCGAGCATGGAGCCGTCCGCGTACTCGACCAGCGAGTGCACGATGCTCTGTGGATGCACGACCACCTCGACCTGGTCCGGTCGTGCATCGAACAGCCAGCAGGCCTCGATGACTTCGAGGCCCTTGTTCATCATCGTCGCCGAGTCCACTGAAATCTTTTTCCCCATTACCCAGTTGGGATGCGCGACCGCCTGTTCGGGCGTCGCGGTCGCGAGCTGTGCGAGCGGCCAATCACGGAACGGCCCGCCCGAGGCTGTGAGCACGATGCGCCGCACGCCGGCGCCCTCGAGGCCGGCCGCACGCGGATGCGGCAGGCACTGGAACACCGCGTTGTGCTCCGAGTCGATCGGAACGATTTGCGCGCCGCTCGTGCGCACCGCGTCGAGGAACAACGCGCCCGACATCACCAGCGCCTCCTTGTTCGCGAGCAACACACGCTTGCCCGCGCGCGCCGCGGCCAGCGTGGGTAAAAGACCCGCCGCGCCGACGATGGCGGCCATCACGACGTCCGCCTCGGGCGCCGCGGCGACCTCAGCGAGTGCATCGGCGCCCGCCATCACAACCGTATCGCCACCGTCCTCGGCCAGTGCCGCGGCCAAGTGCTCCGCCGCCTGCTCCTCTCTCATGACCGCGATAACGGGCCGATGTTCCCGACAGAGCACAGTCATTTGTGCCCAGTTTTCGTTCGCGGTCAGCGCGTAGACCTGGAATCGGTCCCGATGACGGGCCACGACATCGAGTGTATTGCGCCCGATGGTGCCGGTGGCGCCGAGGATGGTCAGGCGAGCCATAGCATCCCGCCGACGAACAACGGACCCGCCGAAGTGAGCGAATCGATGCGGTCGAGCAGCCCACCGTGACCTGGCAGCAACGTGCCGCTGTCCTTCACACCTTGGTGGCGCTTGAACATCGACTCTGCGAGGTCGCCAACGATCGACAACGCGACCGTAGCGAGCGACAGCGCCGCAAACGCAAACGCACCGCCGAAATCGAGCGCGAAATAAAAGCCGCCAAGAATCACGAAGCCCGCCGCGACGAATGCGCCCGCGACGCCCTCCCAAGTCTTGCCGGGGCTCACGCGCGGCGCGAGCTTCGTGCGGCCGAACGCGCGGCCAAAAAAGTACGCGCCGATGTCGGCGAGCCAGACGAGCGCGAGCAAGTACAACAATCGCCACGGCCCGAACTCGTCCCACGCATGCAGCGCGCTTAGCGCTGCGAATGCCGGAACGAGCGTCAAAACGCCGCAGATCCCGGCGAGCGCGATACCCGACTGTCGCGCGGGCCCGAGCGCCAGCCAGCCGAACACAAACACCCACCACGCCAGGGACACCACAATAAGAATCACGAATGCACGGCTGTCCACGGCCATCCAGACGCTGGAGGCGAGAACGAGCGCCGCGATGGCGGCCGTGTACAGCGCGCGACTACGCCGCGACGCGTAGCCCATCAAACCGCTCCACTCCCAGGCAGCGCCCACAATGACCGCCCCAATCAGCGCTTCGAATACAACGACCGGCGCAAAAAACATGGCCGCGAGTACAGGCGGGGCAACTGCCAGCGCGGTGAGAATACGCGTCTTAAGCATCCTGCACCCCGCCGAAGCGACGCTCGCGGCCTGCGTACACGGCAAGCGCCTCACCGAACTCCGCATCGCCAAAATCGGGCCACAGCGTGTCCGTGAAGTACAGCTCGGTGTAGGCCAGATGCCAAAGCAGGAAATTCGACAAGCGCTGGTCGCCGCCCGTGCGGATGAACAAGTCTGGCTCCGGCATATCGGCGAGGTGGGCCGTGAGCGCGTCCTCGTCAATTGCGTCGGGCGTGATTTCGCCGGCGGCGACCTGCTGCGCGAGCGCACGCGCAGCGTTCACGATTTCCCAGCGACCGCCGTAATTCACCGCGACATTGAGATCGAGACGGGTATTACCGGCGGTGAGCTGGACCGCTTTTGCCATCTCGCGCTGCAATTTCGGGGAAAACGCGCTGCGATCGCCGATGAAGCGTATGCGCACGCCGTTGTCGTGCAATTTCTGCGCCTCGTCGCCGAGCGTCGATACGAACAGTTCCATCAATCGACTGACCTCGGTCGGCGGGCGGCGCCAGTTTTCACTTGAGAACGCGAACAGCGTGAGCGCGCGGACGCCGCTGCGCACGGCGGCCTCGATGACAGTGCGGGTGGAATCAACGCCGGCCTGGTGGCCTGCGTGGCGCGGCCGGTGGCGGCGACGCGCCCAGCGCCCGTTCCCGTCCATGATGATTGCTACATGGCCCGGTACGGACACCGTCAGATCTCGATGAGCTCGGCTTCCTTCGCGACCAGCAGCTGGTCGACTTCGGCGATGAAGCGATCGGTCAGTTTCTGGATGTCGTCGGTGGCACGGCGTTCGTCATCCTCGGTAATTTCCTTGTCCTTCACCAGCGCCTTCAGGTCGTTGTTCGCATCGCGGCGAATGTTGCGAATGGCGACGCGTGCGCCCTCGCCCTCAGACTTCACGACCTTGATCAACTCGCGGCGCCGCTCCTCAGTCAGTACGGGCAGCGGAACGCGGATGACGGTCCCGGCCGTTGCCGGTGTGAGTCCGAGGTCCGACGTCATGATCGCCTTCTCGATGGGACCGACCATGTTCTTTTCCCACGGCGTGATCATTAGCGTGCGCGCATCGGGCACGGTTACGTTCGCGACCTGGTTCAATGGCATTGGGCTGCCGTAGTACTCGACGGTGATGTGATCGAGCAGGCTGGTATGTGCGCGCCCCGTTCGCAGCTTGGTCAGCTCACCCTTCAGATTCTCGAGGCTCTTGGCCATCCGGCTCTCGGCGTCGCGTTTGATGTTCGCAATCATGCGGCGTCTCCGTTGTCTACGATGGTCCCGACGGTCTCATCGCCGCCGATGATGCGCATCAAATCACCTTTACGATTGATGTCGAAGATGCGCAGCGGAATGTTGTAGTCGCGGCACAGCACGATCGCGGTCGCGTCCATGACCATCAGCTTGTCGGCAATGACCTGGTCGTACGACAGGCGCTCATAGCGTTTGGCCTTCGGATTCTTGTGTGGGTCTGAGTCGTAGACACCGTCGACCTTCGTCGCCTTGAGCAGGAGATCAGCGCCAATCTCAACGGCGCGCAGGCTCGCCGCGGAGTCGGTGGTGAAAAACGGATTGCCGGTACCAGCCGCAAAAATCACGATGCGACCTTTCTCGAGGTGACGCACCGCACGGCGACGGATGTAATCCTCGCAGACCTCGTTGATGCGCAGCGCGGACATCACGCGCGCGAAGATGCCGAAACCCTCAAGCGCGTCCTGCAGCGCGAGCGAGTTCATCACCGTCGCGAGCATGCCCATGTGGTCGGCGGTCACGCGGTCCATGCCGGCGCCGGCGAGGCCCGCGCCGCGGAAAATGTTGCCGCCGCCGATAACGACGCCGACCTGGACGCCGGCGGCGGCGACTTCCTGGATTTCGCCGGCCAGACGCTTGATAACCTTGGGGTCGATGCCGTAATCGGCGTCACCCATCAGCGCTTCACCGCTGAGCTTCAGGAGGATTCTTTTATATTGAGGGTCAGGCATCCGGCCGATTCTAACCCAATCTTAGACCTTGGACGCCTTCCGGACTTCTTCCGCAAAGTCCTCGGTCTTCTTCTCGATGCCTTCGCCGACTTCCATGCGCACGAACGCGTTCACGGTGCCCTTCTGCTCGGCGACGAGCTTGCCGACCACCATATCCGGGTCCTTCACGAACGGCTGACCGGACAGCGTGATCTCGGCCAGGAACTTGCGCAGACGACCTTCAACCATCTTCTCGATGATGTTCGCGGGTTTGCCTTCCTGCTGAGACTGCGCAGCGATGATCTCGCGCTCCTTCGCGACGAGATCGGCCGGTACATCGGCGTCGCTGACGCACACGGGGCGGCTCGCAGCAACGTGCATCGCGAGGTCGCGCGCGAGTTCGTCGGTGCCGCCGGTCAGATCGACCAGCACGCCGATGCGGGTGCCGTGCATGTAGGTGCCGATGCGGTCACCCTTCGCGGTCATGACTTCAACGCGGCGTACAGTGATGTTCTCACCGATTTTTGCGATGAGCTCACGGCGGGCCTGCTCGACCGTGTTGCCGACGTCGGTCGAGTTGGTCTCGAGCGGCCTTGGCGATCTCTGAGCTTCCGTACGGTTCGTACCTCAGCTATTGCCCCCGTGGCCGATGGCCATCAGCGCCATCCCCAGACATGCGGCGCTCGGTTGACTGGATGCTGGCTCTCAAGAATGGTGCTCCGGACCCTCGGCGCGGGCGAGTGCCGTACGTCGTGATCGCGGAAAGTGTGCTCAGACAC
>CAYXYM010000083.1:0-4704 GCA_964469285.1 uncultured Gammaproteobacteria bacterium
CGGGCCCGTTACGAGCAGGATGCCGTGCGGACGGTGGATCAGCTCGTCCATGACGCCTTGATCGCGCGCGGACATGCCGAGATGCTCGAGGTCGAGCCGCCCGCCCTGCTTATCGAGCAAGCGCAGAACGACGCGCTCGCCATGGCCGGAGGGCAGGGTGGAGACACGCACGTCAACCGGTCGTCCGGCGAGGCGCAATGAAATGCGACCGTCTTGTGGCAACCGCTTCTCGGCGATGTCGAGCTTCGCCATGACTTTGATGCGTGACACGATCAGCGGCATCAACGCGCGCTTCGGCGCGAGAATCTCACGCAGGACGCCGTCCACGCGGAAGCGGACGACGAGTCGGTTCTCGAACGGTTCAATGTGGATGTCCGACGCGTTGAGCTTGACCGCCTCGGTGAGCAGCGCATTAATCAGCCGGATGATCGGCGCATCGTCTTCGCTCTCGAGCAAGTCCTCGGGCTCGCCGAGTTCCTCGGCGACTCGTGCGAGGTCAAGGTCCTCATCGAATGCATCGACGGCGGCCTGCGCACCGCCGGCACCGACTTCGTACGACGTACGCAACAGGCTGTCGAACACTTCGGGCGCGACTTCGACGAGTTTCAGCGGGCGCGCGGCAAACCGGCGTAATTCTGCGATTGCTTCGGCGGTGAGATCGGGGCGATGCATGACCTCGACGGCGTCGTCGTGCACCGCGGCGATGACGACGCCGTGGCGTTTCGCGAACGCGTAGGGGAGCCGGCGTGCAGTATCCATGGCGGTCAGGGCCGCGGGGCCGGTTCCGGGTCGCCGTCGAGCGGCGGCAATGCAGGCCCGTCGACCCCAGGCATCAGCGGAATGCCGTCCGGGTCGAGCATCTGCTGCAGCTGCTGCATACGCCGGTAACGCTGGTTGGTGTGCAGTGTCGCGGAATCGCTGTCGCGCAGAATTTGTGGTCGCAGGAACACCATTAAATTGCGCTTCACGATGTTCGAACGTTGGTAACGGAACGCGTGGCCCAAAATCGGAATGCTGCCGAGCAGCGGCACGCGTTCCTGACTGTGCTCGACGGTATCGTCGATCAGCCCACCCAGCACGATGATGTCGCCGTCGTCGACAATCACGCGCGTCTTGATCTCGCGCTTGTTCGTGATGAGGTCGACGGCCGTCGCCTGGTTCGACAGGCTGGAGACTTCCTGCTCGATCAGCAGCTGCACCGCGTCGCCCTCGTTGATTTTGGGCGTGATGGTGAGCTTGATGCCGATGTCTTCGCGGTTGATGGTCTGGAACGGGTTGACTTGGCCGCCCTCACCGCCGACCCCGGTGAACTGGCCCGTCACGAATGGCACGGTCTGGCCGACGTTGATCGTCGCTTCTTCGTTGTCCATTGTGACGAGGTGCGGCGTTGACAGGATGTTGGTATTTGCATCGCCCGACAGCGCGCGCACGAGGGCGCCGATACTCGTACCGCCGTCGCGGATGCGACCGACCGCGAAGCTTGCGCCACCTGGAATCGAAGTCACGGTCTCCGTGAGGACGCCGGAAATCGGCAGGCCCGAGCTGTTGAAGTTGATTACGCCGGCGCCGCGGTCGCTGTCGCGGCCGTCGACTGCCCACTGCACGCCGAACTCCGCGCTGCGGTCCGCTGTGACCTCGACGATGATTGCCTCGACCAGCACCTGTGCGCGGCGGATGTCGAGTTGCTCGACGATGCCGCGCAGATTTCGCATTGCCGCGGGGGCGGCGGTTATCACGAGCGCGTTCGTCGCGACGTCCGCGAGGATGGTCACGTGCTCGTCGCGCCGTGGCGCTGCTTGGCCGGCACCCTGCGCGGCAGCCTGCCCGCCTTGTGTACGGGCGGCCTCGAGCTCACCCTGCGCATAGCCGCTCAGGATTTCGGCAACAGACTCGGCGTCTGCATAGTTCAGATAAATGACCTGTGTCGCGCCTTGCGCATCGAGCGGTTCATCAAGGTGCGCGAGCAACGCACGCAAGCGCAGGCGCAGTGCGCGGTGACCCCCTAAAAGTACGCTGTTCGTGCGCTCGTCGGCGGCAATCGTCGGTGCAACCGCGCCTTCGCCGCGCGCCTGCGCCTGGGTGAGCGCCGTCAACAGGCGCACTGCATCGAGCGCGCTCGCATGCTCGAGCCGGACGACTTCGATCTCATCGTCGGAGGCCTGGTCGATGCGTCGGATGATCGACGCAATACGCTCGACGTTGCCGGCGCGATCCGACACGATAATCATATTGGAGGGTGTGAACGCGGTCAGATGACCGAATTGCGGCACGAGGGGGCGCAGCACGCCGACCATTTGCGCTGCTGGCACGTTCTGGACCGGGATGACCTGCGTGACGATCTCTTCTGCGGGCGCAATCGCGTCATCGGGCGAGTCCGATCCGTATCGTGCGTTGACCTCAGGTACGATCTTGATGACGTCACCCGCCGGTACTGCAGCGAACCCGTTAACCGCGAGCACCGACAGGAACGCTTCATACAACGCTTCGGGTGTCAGTGGCTGCGCGGATATTACCGTCACGCGTGCGCGCAAGCGCGGGTCGATGATGAAATTACGGCCGGTGACTTCCGAAACCAGCGCGACAACCTCGACGATGTCGGCGTCCTTGAGGTTCAGTGTGATGGTCTCTTCCGTCGATGCCTGCGCAATCACAGGGACTGGTGCTGATCCCAGCAGGGCGGACGCGGTGAGCCACGCGGCAATCAAAGTCATTCTCATTCCCTTTCCATTACGGAGTCACCGTTACAGTTTCAATTTGGTCGCCACGCTCAACGGTTAGCGAAATCTCGCCGTTTCCCGCGAGTACGCGCAGTGCTTCCAAGCTTTGTGCCATGTCCGTCAGCGGCGATCCGTTGACCGCGGTGACAAGGTCGCCGGCGCGCAGCCCCAGGCTGGCGAACCGCTGGCGGTCCCGACCGGGGTACACGCGGAAACCACGTAACTGGCCGTCGACCATCACCGCCTGCGGGCGAACGATTTCCACGAGCTCGTCCGTGGCCGCCTGGTTACGCAGGTTGTCAACGGCGACCGCGCCAATCGGTTGCGCGGCGATTGGTGGTGCCGGGCTGCCGTCTCCGCTAAATTTCGGCAAGCGCAGGGTTTCAAGCGTACCACGGCGATTCAGTAGCACGTGGTCCGCATGAATTTCATGTACGAGTGCGCCGCCCGGAACCTCCGCGCCGACCGCGTAGACGTTCTCTTTCGCATCCGGTCCCGCAATCAACGCGCGCGCGTAAGCGGGCGACCCCGATGCCGCGATTCCGCGCAAGGTCAGATTGAGTCGCGTTTCCGGCGCATCGATCGCGCCGACGTGTGGCGCGACATTTGCCTCGCCGAACAGATGTCGCGCCGCAATCGCTTCGGAGTCTGGTGGTGGTTCTGCACTCACAGCCGGCGCCAATTCAACAGCCATGCCGGCTTGCGGCGATACAACCGCCCAGGTTGCGCTCGCGAGTTGATAGGCAATCATCAGCACCAACACGACGCTCAATAGCATCGGCAGACGCGCCATCCAAGGTTGCAGCTGGGCCGGAAGCACTACATTCATCCGTCGAATCTAATCCGGATAGGCGAAAAGGCGCAACCGTCATTAGGGACATTCCCCTAGACATGTGCATTCAGGGAATACCCGCCGCGGTATTGGGGCGTCTCCCGCGAGTCAATGCCGGTCAGCGTACGGACCCATTTTGGGCTGATTCGTAACTTCAGGTTCCGTATACGGAGACTTCGCATGCAATCGAAAAACGCAATTGAACTGCTGACTGAGGACCACGAAGAAATGAAGGGACTGTTCGCGGAATTTGACGCCATCGCCGGCGATGACTCGAACCTGGAGGAGAAGGCGGTACTCGTCCAACAAATCTGCAGAGAGCTGATCGTGCATATGGCGATCGAGGAAGAAATTTTCTACCCGGCAGCGCGCTCGACCATCGACGACGATGACCTGCTCGATGAAGCAATTGTCGAGCACTCTAGCGCCAAAGACCTGATCGAACAGCTTGAGGCGATGAACCCCGACGAAGATCAGTATGACGCGAAAGTGAAAGTGTTGAAGGAGTACATCGAACACCACGTCAAGGAAGAGGAGGAAGACATGTTCCCGAAAATAGAAGCATCGGGGCTCGACCTTGACTACTACGGAGAGCAGCTCGCGGAACGCAAGGAAGAAATGCTGGCGATGCCGCACATGATGGGGGCATCGGCCGACACACTCGAGCGGCCCCGCCCATCGCGATAAATACATGGAGAGAGAAATGACGACAAAGGAACTGTGCGCTGTGGTAATCGGCGCGGCACTTGCGCTGGGATTGGCTACACCAGTGCTTGCCGGCGACAATGCGTGGACGGAGGCCCGGCCGACGGGCGGAGTGGGTTCGGCATTCGTGCCGACCAGCTCCGGTCTGTACATGGTGTCAGGCAAGCGGGTTTACGGAAGCGAAAACGATGGCACGACTTGGGCATTGCTCGCGTCGTTGCCGTCGTCCATCAATTCGGTGGTGTCGCCGACGGGGCAGCCCGAAGTGCTGATTGCAGCAACCGCCGAGGACGGCATTATGCGCTCGACGGACGGCGGCGCGAGCTGGGTCGCGGCCGAGGCGAGTTTAGCCGCGGTTGATATTGCGCGGCACCCGGTCGTCGGTAACACGGTCTATGCAGCAGTGCCTGGCGACGGTTTGTTCCTGACAATGGACGCGGGCGCGAGTTG
>CAYXYM010000084.1:0-5145 GCA_964469285.1 uncultured Gammaproteobacteria bacterium
ACCTCCTGACCGGAGACCGGAGCCAGGGCGGCGGTACCATCACGATGCAGCTGACGCGTGAATTCTTCCTGACGCGCGAGAAAACCTATATCCGCAAGATTCGGGAGATTTTTCTTGCGTTCCGCATCGAACGACAGCTCAACAAGCAGGAAATCCTGACGCTTTACCTCAACAAGATTTTTCTCGGAAACCGCGCTTATGGCGTCGCGGCCGCTGCGCGTACTTATTTCGACGTCGACGTTGATGAGCTCACGATCGCGCAGGCCGCGTCGCTCGCGGCCACCGCCCAACGGCCTTCTGCGACGAACCCGGTCAACAACACACCGCGGCTGCTCGAGCGGCGCGCGTACGTGCTCGGCCGCCTCCGCCATCTCGAGTGGATTTCCGAGGACGAGTACACCGCGGCGCTCGCGGAGCCGCTCGAAGCCCGTTTACATACCGCCGGCGCCGAAATCGAGGCCCCGTATGTCGCCGAAATGGTGCGCTCGGACATGCTCGCGCGCTACGGCGCCGACGCTTACACGCGTGGCCTGCGGGTGTATGCAACGATCGACGCTGACTACCAGGCCGCGGCAAACCGCGCGCTGCGCCAGGCGCTGCACGACTACGACTTCCGCCATGGGTACCGTGGTCCCGTCCGCACGGTCGAACTCGGCGAGGCGGTCGATGAAGCCGCGTGGGACGAAATTCTGGTGGAGGAGCGCGCGCCTGGGTTGTTGATTCCTTCGCTGATTGTGTCGGTCGAAGAGCAAAGCGCACGCGCGTATCTCGGCGGCGGCCGTTACCAGGAGTTGCCGTGGCCGTCGCTCGAGTGGGCGCGGCCGGCCGGCGACGCGGGCACCGGCGTGACGCCAACGACGGCAGCCGAGGTGGTGTCCATCGGAGATGTGGTTTACATGCTCGACGCGGGCGGCGACGCGGGCTGGCGCCTTGCGCAGTTGCCTCAGGCACAGGCCGCGCTCGTGTCGCTGAACGCAAAAGATGGTGCCGTACTCGCGCTCATCGGCGGATACGACTTTTATGTAAGCCAATACAACCGCGCGGCACAGGCGACGCGCCAGCCCGGCTCCTCATTGAAGCCGTTCATTTACTCGGCGGCGCTGGAGCGCGGCTTCACGGCCGCGACTGTCGTGAACGATGCGCCAGTGGTGTTTGAGGAAGACGAGGCGCTGGAGCGCGACTGGCGGCCGAGCAACGACAGCGGGCGGTTTTATGGGCCGACGCGGCTGCGTGAGGCACTCACGTTCTCACGCAATCTGGTCTCTATCCGCGTCCTGCGCGCGATCGGCGTCGGTACAGCCATCAACCACCTGCAGCAGTTCGGCTTTCCGCGAAACCGCATGCCCCGCGACTTGTCCCTTGCGCTGGGTTCTGCGGTGTTCAGTCCGCTCGAGATGGCGACCGCATACTCGGTGTTCGCGAACGGCGGATTCAAGATCGAGCCCTGGCTGGTCGCCCGCATCGAGGACCAAGAGGGCGTCGTGCTGTATGAGCATCGGCCGTTAACCGCCTGCCCCGAGTGCGAGGAGGCGCCTGAGGCCGAGCCCGAGCCCGAGCCGGACCCTGTCTTTGTGCTCGTCGAGCCCGAGTTGCCCGCAACGATTCCCGCGGATCGCGCCATCAGCGCCGACAATGCGTTTCTCATGGACGACATGCTGCGCGATGTCGTGAGCCGAGGCACCGGACGTGCAGCGCTGGCGCTCGGGCGCAATGATCTCGGGGGCAAACCGGGGTCGACGAACGACCACACGGATGCGTGGTTCGCGGGCTACGGCGGCGGCGTCGTCGCGATCGCGTGGGTCGGCTACGACACGCCCCAGCCGCTCGGTGCGAACGAATACGGCGGCCGCGCAGCGCTTCCGATGTGGATTGATTACATGCGCGTCGCGACCGACGGGACGCCCGGGACGCCGCAGTTGCAGCCGCCCGGCCTCATCACGGCACGAATTTCTGCGGAAACCGGGCTCCTCGCGACGAACGGCGACGCCGCTGCGATATTCGAGTATTTCCGGGCGCAGGATCTCGAGCGGCTAGAGGCCGAGACGCGCGCGGCGGACCGCAGCGAGGACCGCGAACGCGACGAAGACATCCTGTTTTGACGCGCCGCTTACCGACAGTTCGAAGCACCGCGCTGCGCCAGACCATCGCGCAGGAGGCCGCTCGCATCATGGCCGAGGAAGGCGTGCGCGACTTCCTCACTGCAAAGCGTAAAGCGGCCGCGCGGCTCGGCGCCGCCCCCGGCGGTCATTCGATGCCGACCAATCGGGAAATCGACGACGCGCTCGAAGCGCACCAGCGATTGTTTGGCGGTGAGGGATTCGAGCGCGGGCTGCGGCACCTGCGAGAGGCGGCAGTCGAGGCGATGACGCTCTTCAGCGAGTTCGACCCGCGCCTCGTCGGCCCCGTGCTGCGCGGTACGGCGAGCCCGGAGTCGCCGGTCACACTGCACCTGTTCAGCGACGCGCCCGAGCGCGTCGTGGTGTTCCTGATGGGCACCGGCATCCCCTACGAAGAGGCGAATCATCGGGTGAAACATGGAGACGGGCGCGCTGCCGACTATCCGGCCCTGCGGTTCGTCGCCGGCGACGTTCGCGTGGAAGCGACGGTATTCCCGACGGTTGAACTCCGGCAGGCGCCGTTGAGTACGGTCGATGGGCGGCCGATGCCGCGGGCCAGCCTACGCGAGGTTCAGCGCTTGGTGATTGCCTGGTAATTGCGTGCTGGAGCGCCGGTGTAAATCTGGCGCGGGCGGCCGATACGCATTTCGGGGTCGGACAGCATTTCGCGCCAGTGCGCGACCCAACCGACGCAACGCGCAATCGCAAACATGACTGTGAACATGTTTGTCGGGATGCCGAGCGCTTTGTAGATGATGCCCGAATAGAAATCGACGTTCGGGTATAGCTTTTTCTCGACGAAATAGTTGTCCTTTAGCGCAATTTCCTCGAGACGCAGCGCAAGTTCGAGCAGCGGGTCGTCTTGCTTGCCGAGTTTTTCGAGCACCTTGTAGCACATCGACCGGATGATTTTCGCGCGCGGATCGTAATTCTTGTAAACGCGGTGGCCGAAGCCCATCAGCCGGAACGAGTCGTCCTTGTCTTTCGCGCGCGCGATGAACTTCTCGATGTTCTGCACCGATCCGATCTCATCGAGCATCTCGAGGACCGCTTCGTTCGCGCCGCCGTGTGCAGGCCCCCACAGCGTCGAGATACCGGCAGCAATCGAGGCGTACGGGTTCGTGCCCGAACTGCCCGCGAGGCGCACCGTCGACGTCGATGCGTTCTGCTCGTGGTCCGCGTGCAGGATGAACAGGAGGTCGAGTGCCTCGGCCGCGACGGGGTCGATCTGGTACGACTCGGCCGGAACTGAGAAAAACATGTGGAGCAGGTTGCTGCAGTAGTCGAGGTCATTGCGCGGGTAAATGAACGGCTGGCCGACGTTGTGTTTGTATGCGGCTGCGGCGATCGTCGGCATTTTAGCGATGATGCGGTACGCGAACAGGTCGCGGTCCACCGGGTCGTAGATGTCTGTCGTGTCGTGGTAGAACGCCGACAGGGAACTCACGACCGACGACAGCATCGCCATCGGGTGCGCGTCGTGGTGGAAGCCGCGGAAGAAGTACTTCAGCGTCTCCTTGATCATCGTGTGGTACTGGATTGTGTGTGTGAACTCGTCGAGTTGCGCCTGGGTCGGGAGCTCGCCGTTCAGCAGCAGGTAGGTGACCTCGATGAACGAGCTCTTCTCGGCGAGTTGTTCGACGGGATAGCCGCGGTAGAGCAGGATGCCCTGCTCGCCGTCGATGTAGGTGATCGAGCTTGAGCAACTCGCGGTGGACACGAAGCCGGGGTCATACGTGAAGATTCCCTGCTGGCGGTAAAGCGTGCCGATATCGACCGCGGCGGGGCCCACGGTGCCTTCGCGGAGCGGCAGGTCGACGTTCTTGCCGTCGGCTGGGTTGGTCAACACGAATCGCTTCTCGGCCACGCGGCAACTCCCTTGAGAAATGCAAAAAATCGATTATAGGTCAGTCGCGGACCACTTCAATTGCGGCCGGATGCTGGACGGTGACGGCACGTCCGCCCCGGCTCCACGGATGGACCCACCCGCGCACCTCGACGCGCGTGTTCGCATAACGCGCGAAATCAACGTCGGCAAACCAGCGAGCGGCGTCCACGTTGCGGACCCTCACCACGAAGCCGCCTGGTAGAGGCAGCAGGCGATCATCGCGCCGGACCGTCCAGTCGCCGCTAAGGCCGCGCACGACCGCGAAGCCCGTGTCGTCGAGTCGCGCTGCATCAATCGGGGCGGCGTCGTCGCGCCACAGGCCGCGTTGTGCATCGCGTGCTTCGCGCTCAGCGGACTGTTGGCATTGTAACCCCGTGAGGTTCGGTGGCACCGGCGCGGCAAATGCGAGCCCGTTGCGGACGAGGTGCGCTGCAAGGTCGCCATGCCGTTCGGTGTAGACGACCGCGAGCAATCGTCCGTACCGGTCGAGCGCATCGCCGCTGAGCAGCAAGCGGCCGTCCGCGAGGCCGACCAGCGTGTCGAGATGCGCGCGCGCATCGAGTGCGAAAGGTGCGTGCGGCGCGCCATCGCGTCCAAGTTCCGGCGCGTCCAGGCCGACCATGCGAACACGTCGACCATCTGCGAGCAGCAGCGTATCGCCATCCACGACCCGACGAACCACCGCGGCGTCGGCGTCCGGCGGCGCCAGACAGGGATCGGCAAGCGCTGCCGCGCAACCGAGGAGCCATAACGCGAACAGGCGCCCGAAGGCGCCTGTCGCGTGCAACACGGTTGTGCCTGACGGCATTAGGCGCTTTTCGCACCTGCGCCGTAGCGGCGGCGGAACTTATCGACGCGACCGCCCGTATCCACGATTTTCTGCTTACCGGTGTAGAACGGGTGACACTGCGAGCACACCTCGATTTGCAGGTCCTGACCGAGTGTCGAGCGCGTGACGAATTTCTCGCCGCAGCTGCAGCTCACGTTGATTTGCGTGTATCCAGGATGAATGTCGGCCTTCATGTTCCACCACCTCGAAAAGAGCCGCGTATGATACGGTCCGCGCCTTGGGGAAGCAACTGGGCGAGTTACCGCTTTTCCATGAGGCGCTTTATGACGAACAAGCCCTAAGTCCCTGCT